>DATEDS010000240.1:0-2137 GCA_035281565.1 Gemmatimonadota bacterium | reverse complement strand
AAGGCCGGCAAGCGCAAGTCCGCTCCCTGATCGGTCTCGGCCGTCAGGCCCGCGGGCGGTCTCCCATCCAGGCGGCGCGGAGGGCGGCCTGCTCGGGCGTGGGGTTCTCGATCACCGTGAAGCCGGGGCCGGCCGGGTCGTAGGCGATCCCCAGCTTGCCGTAGTACTCGGCGATCGGCAGCGGCTCGGCAGCCACCACGTACCGCTGGAAGAAATCCGCGATCTCGGGGAACGTCATCTCGACGATCGTCTGGTGGAAGGTGGCGTCGTCGAAGGGCGCCTCTTTGCCGAAGCGCTCCATGAGCTCGAGCAGCACATCCTGCAGGTCCATCCGTCCGCCCGACAGCTCCAGCAACCGGATGTCCAGCAGCCCCGCCACGACCGCGCCGCGGCTGTAGATGTTGCCGTATTGCGCCTGCCCCTCGTCGCCGTAGGACGTGAGCGCCAGCTTCTCGAGCGGATACGTGGGGTCGAACTGCGTCTGGTCGGCGGCGATCTTCTGCACGAGCTCGGTGAAGTACGCATCCAGCGGCTTGAGCCCGGACCGCAGCTGGACCATGTGCGACTCCCACTCGGTGACGCCCTCGTAGAGCCACAGGTGCCGCGACGGGACCGGCGTCTCGAAGTTGAAGTGCTCGATGATCTCGCTGTGGATGTTCAGCGGCGTCACGATGTGCAGGAACTCGTGGGCGGCGATGTCCGTGATCGCCTGCCCGTACGCCTCGGACCACGGCGCCTCGGGCAGCACGTACTCGCTGGAGTAGCTGTGCTCCCACGCGCCGTACGGCACGCCCTGCCTGGGGGGATCCTCGAAGTGGTAGAGGAACACGTAGCGGTCTACGGGCAGGCCGCCCAGGAAGTCCGCCGACGCGTTCAGCATGTCCTCCATCGACTCGAGCAGCATTTCGGAGCGGATCTCCCCCGCCTTGGCGTACGTGTAGATCTCGACAGGCGCCCCGCCGACCTCGGTGGTCGCCACCGTCAGCGTGCTGCCGGCGAGGATCGGCGAATCGACGAGGAAGTCATAGTCCTCGGCCAGGTACATCCCGGACGCGTCCTTCTGCAGCGCCGTGCCCACCGTCCAGCCTTCGGGTACCGCAAACTCCAGCCGTATCGGGGCGTCCTGCAGACCGGCCGGGAATCCCAGCACCGCGTGGGCGTTGAACAAGACGTGGTCGATCTCCATCGACGTTCCCGCCATCGGATAGACGGGATGCTCCTCGACGGGCGTGTCCCAAGTCTCCGCGATGCGATAGGAGATCTCCCGGACGTTCGCCGGTGAAGACACGCGCCACTGGTTGGTCGAGATCTGCTCGACCGGGATCTCGTTCCCGGTGGCGTCCGTGGCCCGGAGTCCTTCGACGAACCGTCCGACGTCCATCACCTGGTAGGTCCCCGGAGCGGTGGCCGCGAACTGGAGCACGTCGCTGCCGGCCGGCAGCCCGTCGACCGCCAGCCGCACCTGGAAGCGGTCGTCGACCCGCTCCCGCACGTCCACGCGGTACCTCAGCTCCATGGAGCCCGCGGGCGTGCTCTGGGCCCCGGCCGCCGTCGCGCTCAACAACAGCGCCACGGCAGGGAGGATCGGACGGCCGAAGGCGTAGAAGAAGGAATGCGGCATCGAGAGGCTCCCTTGGAAGACGGTGCATCGATAGGGCGGCAGGATCGGATGCTTCTCCGCCGGGGAAAATCACCAATTAGACGATCCGGGAGCGACTTCCGTTCATTCGGATTGGCCGTATCCGCGTCTAGGGTGCATCCTTGGGACAGCTCCAGCAGGGAGGGCGTCGATGCGGTGGACTTCCATAGCCACGGCCGGAACCATGGCCGCGATCGCGCTCGCGTGTGCGGAGAGGACGACCCCGCCCGAGCCCGGGACGGAGCCGGAGCCGGTTCCGGATCGTGCGACGCCCCCGGTGGACTTCTCCGCGCTGGCCCTCGCGGCCGACGTCGCGGTCATGGAGTCCTTCCCCGTCCAGCTGCGCGGGACGCTGACGGTCCGGAATCCCACGGATCGGCCGATCCAGTTCGACGTGGGCGGCTGCCCGGTATTCCTGCGGGTCTACGATCCGGCGGGCGAGATCGCCTGGGACCAGGGCGACGGCGCGATCTGCACGATGATCCTGAGAACCGTGAC
>DATEDS010000239.1:0-5411 GCA_035281565.1 Gemmatimonadota bacterium | reverse complement strand
AACCTGTGGCCACCCGATCGATGAAACCCGCCGGGCGGGGAACGTCGTAGAATTAGCCGAAGCTCTGACCGTCCTCCACTTCCACCCCCAGGAGAGCCCATGATACGCCGGAGTCCGTTCTTTCTCTTGCCCCTTGTGTTGCCGCTTTCCGCCGGCGTCCTTCCAGCCCAGACGCCGGAGATCCCCGAGGGCTACACGGCCTATCAGGTCCTCGGTCCCGGCATCAACGCGCCGCCGCTCCCGTTCAAGATCGAGGGCGAGCGTCTGGTCGCCCCGGAGGGCGGGATGGTGACCGTGACCGGCGGCCGGGTCACCGACGACCGGATCGACATCACCATGGACGTCCCGGGGGGCGAGGTCAGATTCATGGGGGCCCGCGAGGGAGACGCTTTCGCCGGCTACTCGTTCCTGGTTTCGGACGACGAGCGGGACGTCGTTCCCCTGACGATGACCCCGGTCGGCCAGGAGACGGACTTCGCTCCCGACCCGGGTGTTCTCGCCTCGGCTCCCGGGATCTCGCGGGTCGACATCGTCCCCGGAGACGTGACCCTCGCTGCGGGTGAACCTCGACGCTTCGTCGCGCGTGTCTTCGACGAGTCGGGCACCGAGATCACGAATCCCGAGGTCGAGTGGTACGCGGGCGGGAGCCGGACCCGGATGACGACGGACGGCGAGTTCACCGGCTTCGAGGCGGGGGAGCGCCAGATTGCGGCGCTGGTGAACGGCGCGGCGATGGGGCTCACGACGGTCACGGTCACGAAGCCCGAGATCGCCTCGCTCACGATCTACTCCGACGTCCCGTCGCGTCTGGCGACGGGAAGCCGGGTGACCCTGGACCTGGACGCTCTGAACCAGGTCCACAGATGGGAGCTGGACCCGGAGGTCGAGATCGGGTCGAGCGCACCGCAGGTGGTGTCCGTGTCGGGATGGACGCTGGTGGCCGAGTCTCCGGGTCGTGCCGAGGTGACGGTGAGCTCGGGTGCGGCTTCGGAGACGTACGCGATCGAGGTCGTGGCGCCGGGGAACGAGCTGGAGGTCACCGGGTTGCCGGAGGGGGCGGTGCGCACGGGAGACGTCGTGCGTCTGGGGACGACGGTGCCGGACGCCCATCCGGTATGGGCGGTGTCGGAGCCGGGGGCCGAGGTGTACGCCGACGGCGCGTTCGTGGCGGAGCGACCCGGGCGGTACACGGTGGTGGCGCAGCTTGGCGACCGGGCGGCGACCGCGACGATCGAGGCCGAGGCGCGCGGCATGTCGGGCAAGATCCACGTGAACGGCCACGGGTTGAACGTGTCGACGTACACCTCGGACCTGTGGCCCCAGAACCAGTACGTGTACGTGGGGACGCACCAGGCGAACCAGGTCCGTACGTACGACGTGTCGGACCCCGCGCAGCCGGTGCTGACGGACTCGCAGGCGTTCGATGCCAGGGTGGTGAACGACGTGAAGGTCAGCGAGGACGGCCGGTGGCTGGTGGCGACTCGCGAGGGAGCTTCAAACCGTCGCAACGGGATCCTGGTGTTCTCGCTGACGGACCCGGCGCATCCGGAGCTGGTGTCGGAATACACGGAGACGTTGACCTCGGGGGTCCACAACGTGTTCTGGGTGGGCTCGCTCGTGTACGCGGTGAACGACGGGACCGGGGACATGCACATCATCGACCTGTCGGACCCCGCATCGCCGCGTGAGGTGGGTCGCTGGGGGTTGCCGGTCGAGGGCCGTTCGCTGCACGACGTGTGGGTTCAGGAAGGGGTGGCGTACCTGTCGTATCTGAGGGACGGGCTGGTGATCCTGGACGTCGGGGGCGCGGGGCAAGGCGGAACGCCGGCGAAGCCGGTCCTGGTATCCCGGATCTTCTACCCCGGCGGGCCCACGCACTCGGCGTACCGCTATGGCGACTACGTGTTCGCCGGCGACGAGGACTTCTCGCTCCAGGGAACCCAGCCCCGGATCGAAGGGCTGGACGCCGATCCTCGGGGTCCGATCCACGTGGTGGACGTGTCGGACCTGACGCGCCCCAGATACGTGGGTAAGTACGAAGTGCCGGAGGCCGGTGCGCACAACTTCTGGATCGACCCCGAAGCTGGGATCCTGTACGTCGGCTACTACCAGGGCGGGATCCGGGTCGTCGACGTGACGGGCGAGCTCCGGGGCGACCTCTACGCGCAGGGCCGCGAGATCGCCTACTTCCTCCCCGCGGCCGCCCCGTCCGAGGCGAAGCTCCCCTACCAGCCGATGGTGTGGGGCGTCTTCCCGATGTTCACGAACGGCTGGCGCCCGACGGGCGAGATGCTGTACGCGACCGACTACAACTCGGGGCTCTGGACCTTCACGGTGGAGCTGCCGGAGCCGATCTCCTGACGGTCGAAGAGGAGCCGGAGAGAAGCTCCCGAACCGCGAGCCCCCGGTCCAACGGATCGGGGGCTCCGTCGTTGTCCACCGGGAACCGCGTTTCTAGGTTCGTGAGTCCGCCCGACCCACCAGAGAGGGGTTCCGTTGATGGCCGACTCTACGGCGGTCCGCGACTACGAGAAGCTGGGCGTCTTCTACCTGGGCCGCGTGCACGACCTCGAGGCGGGGAAGACGACCGGGGAGCCGCTTCTCTACGACTCGCGCGACCTCGTCACCCACGCCGTCTGCGTCGGGATGACGGGGAGCGGAAAAACCGGCCTCTGCATCGGACTCCTCGAAGAGGCGGTCCTGGACGGCGTGCCGGCGATCGCGATCGATCCGAAGGGAGATCTCGGGAACCTGCTCCTCGCCTTTCCGGAGCTGAGTCCCGGGGATTTCCGTCCCTGGATCGACGACGAGGAAGCACGCCGGCAGGGCGTCACCGCCGATGCCTACGCGGCCGCGCAGGCGGAACTCTGGCGAAAAGGGCTCGCTGCCTGGGGTCAGGACGGCGACCGGGTCCGTCGCTTCCGCGAAGCCGCCGATTTCGCGATCTATACGCCGGGGAGCACGGCCGGGCGGCCGCTCTCGATCCTGCGTTCGCTCGCGGCTCCGCCGGTCGCGTTGCGCGACGATCCCGAGCTTCTGGCTGACCGGATCGGGACCACCGTCACCGGGCTTCTCGGGCTGCTCGGGATCGATGCCGATCCGCTCCAGAGCCGCGAGCACATCCTGATCTCGACGATCCTTCAGGGGGCCTGGGGGGCCGGCCGTGATCTGGATCTGGCCGGCCTGATCCGCGCGATCCAGGAGCCGCCTCTCGAGCGTGTCGGCGTCATGGAGGTGGAGGCGTTCTTTCCGTCCCGGCAGCGCCACGAGCTGGCGCTCCGGATCAACAATCTCCTCGCCTCGCCCGGTTTCGCGGCCTGGCTCTCCGGTGAGCCGCTCGACCCGGGCGGGCTCCTCTTCACCGGGAGCGGCAAGCCGCGCGTCTCGATCGTTTCGATCGCCCATCTCTCGGATGCCGAGCGGATGTTCTTCGTCGCCCTCCTCCTCAACGAGGTCGTAGGGTGGATGCGCACCCAGCCCGGTACGTCGAGCCTGCGAGCCATCGTCTACATGGACGAGATCTTCGGCTTCTTTCCGCCGGTTGCCGAGCCCCCTTCCAAGCGCCCTCTCCTGACGCTTCTCAAGCAGGCCCGGGCGCACGGGGTGGGGGTCGTGCTGGCGACCCAGAACCCCGTCGACCTCGATTACAAGGGGCTCGCCAACACGGGCACGTGGTTCCTGGGGCGCCTTCAGACGGAAGGCGACAAGGAGCGGGTGCTGGAGGGCCTGGAGGGGGCGACGGCGGGGAGCGGGCCGGCGTTCGACCGGTCGCGGATGGGCGGGGTCCTGGCCGGCCTCGGGAAGCGGATCTTCCTGATGCACGACGTCCACGAGTCGGGCCCGGTCGTCTTCGAGACCCGGTGGGCGATGTCGTACCTGAGGGGGCCGCTCACCCGGGCCGAGATCCGGAGGCTGACGCCCGAGGCGGAGGCGGTGTCGGCCGAGTCAAAGCCCGTCGCCGCCCCCCGCGACGCACCGGGCAGCGGGACCGGTCGACCGGTGATTCCACCCGGGATCGAGCAGGTGTTCGTTCCAGCCTCGATCGATCCGCCGGCCGGGCACGACCTCCACTACGAGCCGTTTCTCCTCGCGTTGGGCAGCTATCGAGTCGACGACCGCCGGTGGGCGGAGACGCCGGCGCGCGAAATCGCGGTTGCCGCACCGGTCACCCGGGAGGCCATCCCGGTGGCCTGGGAATCCGCGCGGATGCTGATCATCGGAGCGAGTGACCTTGCCGGGAGTCCGGCGGGGCAGGCGACGTTCGGCCCGCTCCCGGCGGCGGCGATCGAGAAGAAGAGCTACACGACCTGGAAGCGCGAGTTCGTGGATTGGGTCACGCGCACACAGTCACTGACGATGTGGAAGAGCCCGTCCCTCGGTGAAATCTCCCGGCCCGACGAGGACGAGCGCGCGTTCCGGATCCGCCTGCAACAGCACGCCCGCGAACGGCGCGATGCCGAGCGTGGAAGGCTCGAGGAGAAGTACGGCGTCAGGGCGGCCCGTCTCGCGGAGCGGATCCGGAAGGCCGAGCAGACGGTCGCACGCGAGGAGGAGCAGGCACGGCAGGCGAAGCTCCAGACGGCGGTCTCGATCGGGGCCACCGTGCTCGGCACGTTGTTCGGCCGCCGCGGGCTCGAGCGCGCCACGACCGCTGCGCGTGGGGTCGGCCGGTCGTTGGACCAGGCTGGGGACGTGGGACGGGCGAAGGAGAGCGTGGCGAAGCTGCGCGAGGAGCTGGCCGCGCTGGACGCGGAGCTTCGAGCCGAGATCGCGGGGCTGGGGGACCGCCTCGATCCCCTCACCGAGACCCTGGAGACGATCGAGGTCCGGCCCGAGAAGAGTGACGTGTCGCCCCGCGTCGTGGCGCTCGGGTGGCTCCCGTGCTGGATGGGGCCCGGAGGCGCCCGGGTCGCCGGCCGCCGGGAGCTCGACTGAGGTCGGTCAGGCCGGCGCCACCTCCATCGTGCAGCTCGCGCACCTGCGCGCCTTGATCGGGATCGTCGACAGGCACTGGGGGCACTCGCGCGTGGTCGCCTCGGCAGGCTTCTCCGCCCGCCAACGGTTGATGACCTTGACCATCATGAAGATCGTGAACGCGATGATCAGGAACGTGATGACCGTGTTGACGAAGGCCCCGTAGTTGATCGTCACCGCGCTCGCCGTCCGCGCGGCTTCGAGCGTCGCGTACGGCCCCTCGGGGCTACCCTGGCGCAGGACCATGAAGAGGTTGCTGAAGTCGACCCCACCGAGAAGGAGGCCGATCGGCGGCATGATGACGTCGTCCACAAGGGACTTGACGATGGGCGAGAAGGCGGCGCCGATGATGATGCCGATCGCCATGTCCAGGACGCTGCCCTTGAGCGCGAATTCCTTGAACTCCTTCCACATCGGTCCACCTCCGACAAAATCCG
>DATEDS010000238.1:0-25434 GCA_035281565.1 Gemmatimonadota bacterium | reverse complement strand
CGCCGGTCGAGCCCTGCTGGGGCCATCTGCGTCCCTTCGCGATCTTGAGCCTCGGGATGTGCGAGCCCGGCGCCCACCCAGCCTACTCCGAGGATCCGGCGTCCGAGTTCTACCAGGCCGCACTCGAAGTCTACGAGACCGTGAACGACCTGACGGACGAGCAGCGGACGATCGCCTTCTACTGGGCCGACCTGGCCGGTGAGACGGCGACCCCGGCCGGGCACTCGCTCTCGATCACGACCCAGGTCCTGGAGCAGGTGGCCGCGCCTCTCGATCTGGCGGCCGAGGCCATCGCCAGGGTGGGAATCGGCGAGTCGGACGCCTTCATCGGCTGCTGGGCGACCAAGTACCACTACAGCCTCCTCAGGCCGATCAGCTACATCAACTCGGTGATCGACCCCGATTGGGAGTCGGTGCTCGAGACCCCGCCCTTTCCCGCCTACACGTCGGGCCACTCGAACGACGTGGGGTCCGCCTCGACGATCCTGACGACGCTCTTTGGCGACGGCTTCGCCTTCACCGACCACTTCAACGACGCCCTCGGCTTCGCGCCGCGGTCGTTCGGCTCGTTCTTCGAAGCCGCCGACGAGTCGGCCATCTCCCGCCTCTATGGCGGGATCCACTACCGCTTCGACATCGAGCGCGGGGTGGAGCAGGGGAGATGCGTGGGGCGGGCCGTGAATGCGCTGGAGTTTCGGGGGGCGACGTTGGCGGCTCGGTGAGCCGACTGGGGATCAGGGGCGGGAGGTCGGGGGGTGTAAAGACGTCGGGGACCTCCAGGCGGAAGCCCGGCAGGACGTCGTCGCCTCGGCCTACCCCTCCGCGCCCGACAGACGCGTCACCGCGCTGCGCGCCTCGTCGATCAGGGGTTGCAGCTCGGGATCGGCGTTCCGCCAGGCGTCGAGGACGAACTGGTAGGCCTCCAGGGCTTGGGCGGTCCGGCCCGTCCGCTCGTAGATCCGGCCGAGGTAGAGCTGCGCCGTAGGTCCATCCCACTCCCAGAGCGCCCGAAAAGCCCGCTCGGCCAGGTCGAGCCGGCCGAGCTCGAACGCCAGCCGGCCCACATACCAGAGCGCCCGCCAGCCGCGCGCGGTGTTCCCGAGAACGTCCTCGAACGCGCGTAGCGCCTCCTCGCTCCGGCCCTGGCGCCAGAGGCGGTGCGCCTCCGCTTCGCGGGCCGCATGCTGCCACCACCGGGCGCGCGCGCTGTCGCCAGCGGCCAACTCCTGTCGGCCCTTCTCCTCGGCGTGGGCAAGAAGCCTGGCGTGCTCCCCCCAGCGACCGTGCGCGGCGGCATGTCCGGCTCCGCAGGCCACCCAGTGGGGGCTCTGTAAGGTGGAGCTGTCGGCACGGGTCACTGCGAGTCTCTCCTCCAGGACCCCCTCCGGCACCGGAAGTCCCCTGACCGAGAGGTGGAAGGGCCCGCAATACCGGACGATGTCCGGCGTGCCGGGGTCCTCCAGGATCGTGAGCGCCTGCCTCACCTTCCCGTCCCTCGCCCCGAGATCGTAGAAACGAAACAGCCGTACGACCTCCCGGTTGTCATCATCGAGGCGGCGGTCGATGACCGGGAACACCGCCTCGAGCGCCGGCGCGAGACGGGGATGGCGAAGGAGCATGTAGACCTGGGAGGCCGACTCGGGGTTCAGGGTGTCGAGGGCGGCCCTGGCCTGCGCGCGCATCCTGGGAGCCCCGAAGGCGAGGCCGAAGGCGATCCGAGCGGCCAGCGTGCGAGCCGCCCGCGGAGCAAGGCGGCCGTACGCCTCCACCTCCTGCGCGACGCGGGCGCTGTCGGGCTGCCACAGGAAGGCGATGTCGACGAGATGAGCGCGATAGAGAGCCGAGGCCGGCTGCAGCTTCGCTGCCCGACGGAAAGCACGTTCACCTTGCTCGGGCCCCCGCATCGCCTGCGCTTGATGGTGGTAGGCCTCGCCCAGGTTGTACCACGCCTCGGCGACGTCAGGGTACCGGCGCGTGACCGCCTCGACGGCGGCGACACTCCCCGGCTCGTTGTTCCAGCGGGACGACTTGGTTCGAACCAGGGCCGCCTCGAGCGCCGGCAGTCGATCCGCGAGACCGTGGGCGCGGTCGAGCATCTCGCGGCCCCTGCCGGGACTCCCGAAGTTCCCGCCCTCGTCCCAGGCGTAGGCTTCGGCCAGCCCATAGTAGGCCAGCGCGAACAGCGTGTCGGCGCGGACCGCCCTCTCCCATGCCTCGATGGCGGCGAGGAGCTCGGTCCTCCGGAAGTGGACCTCCCCATCCAGGTACGCCTTGAGCGCAGGCAGCGACGAGGTCGTCACCGCGGCCAGGTCGATCGAGGGGAGATCGTCAGAGCCTCTACTCTGGAACACGACTGCCAGGGTCTGCATGCCCAGGTGGTCGACGAGGGCGAAGATGCTGTCCGGTGGCCCCTCGGCCACTGCCTGCCCCAGCGATCGGCCGCTTTCGAGATCGTAGATATCGGCCCCGAATCGGACTCGCGGACCCGCGGCGGCCGCCGAGCCGACGAGCGCGTAACTCGCGCCGGCCCGGCGGGCGACTTCGAGGGCGAGCTCGAGATCCGGCGCGACCCCATCCCCGACAGCGTCGCTCCAGCGGGCGAGGAGCGTCCGGCTGTCGATCGCCCTCAGGCCGCCGGCGCCGTCCAGTCCCATCGACAGGAGATCCGTCATCCCCTCACGCCACATCTCGAGACCCTGGCCGTGCACGCGGAAGGGAAGGACCGCGATGGCGGGCGCGCCCCCGGCGTCGGCCGTAGCCGGGGGTCTTTGGGTGTCCCGGGCCGAACGGAGCGTGGAGAGAAGAAGGACTGCCGCGAGGACGATGGCGGCACCGGTCGCGATTTGGGCGACGCGAAGGTCTGCGCTCCACCGTCCAAGGCCATGCCGGGTCGCGGTTGAAACCGGCCGCTCGAGGTCGGCGAGGAGCTCGCTGGCGCTGCCGTACCGGTCCCCCGGCTCCTTCCGAAGGAGGTGCTCCACGATCCGCTCCAGGGGCTCGGGTGTCTCGGGGCGCCACTTCGAGACGGGCTCAGGTTCCTCGTGGAGGATCGCCTGGATGAGCGCCCGCTCGTTCCCACCGCGGAAGGGACGTACTCCGGTCAGCATTTCGTAGAGGACGACGCCCAGGCTCCAGAGGTCTGCTCGAGGGTCGAGCGGATCGCCCCGCGCCTGCTCGGGGGACATGTAGGCGAGGGTCCCGGGGGTCGCGCCGGGGTGGGTCAACGTCGTGTTGGCAAGCTTGGCCAGGCCGAAATCCAGGAGCTTGACCGTCCCATCTTCGGTGAGCATGACGTTGCCGGGCTTCACGTCCCGATGCACGATCCCTCGGGCGTGGGCGGCCTTGAGCCCACGCGCTATCTGGGTGGCGATGGCCACGGCTTCGTCCGGCGGGAGCGGTCCTCGGCTGAGGCGCTCCTGGAGGGTTTCCCCGTCGTAGACGGACATGGCGATGAATGGGCGGCCATCCTCGCTCTCCCCGATCTCGTGGATCGTGCAGACGTTCGGGTGCTCGAGCGCCGCCGCCGCCCGCGCCTCGACGAGTAGCCGCTCCTGCGAGTCGGAATGGGCCGTCAGATGGGGCGGGAGAAACTTGAGCGCGACCTCGCGGTCCAGGCGGGGGTCGTGGGCCCGGTACACAGTCCCCATGCCGCCCGCGCCGATCCGTCCCCGGATCTCGTAGTGGCCGACCGTTTGGCCGATCGAAAGATCGGGGGATCCATAACCCGGAACGGACGAAGGCAGGGTGGCTTGGAGCGTATGGAAGAACTCCTCCGCTGCGTCGGCTTGCTCGAGGAGGGAAAGGACCTCCTCCCGCAGGTGGGGGGCCTCCCGGCAGGCAGCCTCGACGAATGGCTTCCGGGCCGGCGGGTCCAGCGCCCGGGCCCGCTCGTACAAGGAGTCGACCGCGTCCTGCCGGTCCATACTCTCTCGGGTCCCTGTCATGCGGATCCCTCGAGCGCCTGCTTGAGATCCCGATAGAGCCAGGCCTGAGCCGTCGCCCAGCTGCGCTTGACGGTGGCGGGGGAGATCCCGAGCGCCTCCGCCGTGTCCTCGATGGTCATGCCCCCGAAGAACCGGCACTCGACGATCCGGCTCTGACGCTCGTCCAAGGACTCCAGACGGCGGAGGGAGTGGTCCAATGCGACCAGCGCCTCGTCCCTGGCTTCGGACGGGTCCTCGGCCTGCCTGAGCGCCGTCTCGATCTCATGAATGGGGACCGGTCGGCTTCCACCCCCCCGCTTCGCCGTGCTCTTTCGCTTGGCGTAATTGATGAGGATCTGCCGCATGGCCCGCGAGGCCACCGCCAGGAAGTGCGCGCGCGATTGCCACGCCGGCGCCGTCTGGTCTACAAGCCTCAGATAGGCTTCGTGGACGAGGGAGGTCGTGTTCAACGTCTCGTCGCCCTGCCAGCGCCGTCGCTGCCGCTCGGCGGCCTGGTGGAGCTCGTTGTAGACGAGGGGCAGGAGGTCGTCGAACGCGCCGCGGTCCCCCGCCCGCAAGTCCGCGAGGAGGCGCGTAACCGTTTCCTGACGGGGGCCGCTCGTGCCAGCCAGGGATCCGTCCTCCATGGCCTGTGCTTCCAGTGGCAAGGATAGCCGCTCGCCGTGCACTCGCAACCTCTCCCCAGGAAGGCTTTGCGGACCGGTCCCCCAACCTTCGGGGTAGGTACCTCCATGTCCGCGTCGAAACCGCTCCTGGCCCTCGCCATCGGTCTGGCGGCCGCCTGCGCCAGCGGCGGCACGGCCGCGTCCGATTCGCCGGTCGAGCCCGCGATCCAGGTCCAGGCGGCCGCGCTCAGGCACGTCTTCGAGAACAACGACTCCCCGCTCGGCTTCTCGGCCGGATCGTACTGCGTGGGCGTGGGGACGGGACTCCTCCATTCCGACCCCGGGCCGTCGCTCCTGCGCGCTCTCCAGGAGGCGAGCCCAAAGGTCACGCGGCTCTCGGGCTGCGCCCGGGTCGCCTCCCGGACGCACCGCTGGCAGGTCATCGACACGCTCAGCCGGCTGCCGTCGATCGCCTTCCTGGTCGACCTGCCGAGCTTCGAGGGCTCGGACACAGCGCGGGTCTATGCCGAGTACATCCAGGATCCGACCTACTCGACGGGCTACGACTGTCTTCTGAGCCGAACCGCGGAAGGATGGCAAGTCGACCGATGCGATCCCGGCTTTCCGCGCCCCTGATCCGACCAGACTCGGTGCGATCCTGATCCCTGATCGCGCGCTGCTTGCGCCGCCCGCGGGACGACGATAGGGTCGCTCCGTGACCGCGCCGGACGAGCTCGCCCTGCTGGATGCGACCGCCC
Source organism: Gemmatimonadota bacterium (assembly GCA_035281565.1). Classification (GTDB taxonomy): domain Bacteria; phylum Gemmatimonadota; class Gemmatimonadetes; order JACCXV01; family JAHWKZ01; genus DASRVA01. Next base: position 20,127 of record DATEDS010000238.1, on the reverse strand, counting down.
AGGCCGAGCTGGTCCGCCGGGGCGAAGCGACGCCGGTCGAGCTGGTCGAGGCGGCGATCGAGCGGATCGAGCGGGCGAATCCGGCCATCAACGCGGTCGTCACGCCCATGTTCGATCTCGCGCTCGAGGCCGCCCGGGGAGATCTCCCGGAAGGCCCGTTCACCGGTGTCCCCTTCCTCCTCAAGGATCTCACCGCGAGCTACGCCGGCGTCCGGATGACCGGCGGCTCGGCCTTCGCGTCAGCCTTCGTGCCTGGCATCGACTCGGAGTTGGTCAAGCGTCTCAAGGGCGCCGGCTTCATCGTGGTCGGAAAGACGAACACCCCGGAGCTCGGGATCCAGCCCACCACCGAGCCCCTGCTTTTCGGTCCCTGTCGGAACCCGTGGGACCGGACCCGGACGGTCGGGGGTTCGAGCGGCGGCTCGGCCGCGGCGGTGGCCGCGGGGATGGTCCCGGCCGCCCACGGAGGCGACGGGGGCGGGTCGATCCGGATCCCGGCCTCCTGCTGCGGGGTGTTCGGCCTGAAACCGACGCGGGGCCGGAATCCGCTGGGCCCCAACTTCGGCGACATCATGGGGGGGCTCGTGGTCGAGCACGCGCTCACGCGCAGCGTGCGGGACTCGGCGACCATCCTCGACGCGACGGCGGGGCCGGCCCCCGGCGACCCCTACGTGGCGCCGCCCCCTGCGCGGCCCTTTCCCGAGGAAGTCGGCACGCCCCCGGGCCGGCTCCGGATCGCCTTCTCCGAGTCCTCGCCCCTCGGCGGCCCGGTCCGTCCGGAGTGCCGGGAGGCCGTCCATGAGGCGGCCGCGCTCTGCGAGGAGCTGGGCCACAGGGTGGTCGAGGCGGCCCCGGCGGTGGACGCCGAGCGATTCATGGCCTCGTTCATGGCGCTCTGGGCCGGCGGCTGCGCCTGGGGTGTGGACGGGCTCGCGATCGTCATCGGTAAGCCACCCGCGGCGGAGGAGTTCGAGCCTCTCACGTGGGCCCTCTACGAGCGCGGGAAGGGGGTGGGCGCCGCCGAGTACCTCCTGGCCCTCCAGGGCCTCCAGCAGCTGGCGCGCCGAATCGCCGGCTTCTTCCTCGAGCACGACGTGTGGTTGACCCCGACCCTGGCGGAGCCGCCCTTCGAGCTGGGCACGCTCGATTATCCCGCCGAGGAGATCGACGCCGCGATCCACCGGGCGTTCGCCTTCACGCCCTTCACCTCGCTCTTCAACGTGACCGGCCAGCCGGCCATGTCGGTGCCTCTCCACTGGAGCCCGGCCGGTCTCCCGATCGGGGTCCAGTTCGCGGCCCGCTACGGCGACGAGGCGACCCTCTTCCGCCTGGCCGCTCAGCTCGAGGAAGCCCGGCCGTGGAGGGCCTTGACGTAGGGGCGGCTCGCCGGTAGAGTGTAAATATCTTTTCAGGAGGACCCTGCCGTGCCCCGATCCGAAAGCCAGCTTCCGCCCCAGGCTCGCCTCAGTCGGCTCGAGCGGAACATCGTCGACGCCCTCTACCGGTTGAGCGAGGGCGCGGTGGCCGACGTCCTCCGGGTGATGCCGGGAGAGCCTTCGTACGATTCCGTTCGGGTGACGCTCGGAATCCTCGAGAAGAAGGGGTACGTGACCCATCGCCGCGAGGGGGCGCGCTATGTCTATCGCCCGACCGTGTCGGCGGAGCAGGCGCGGGGACAGGCCGCCCGCCACCTCACCCGCACCTTTTTCGGCGGCAAGCCGTCGCGCGCGATTCTCACTCTGCTCGACATGTCGGCCGGGCAGATGACACGCGACGAGCTGGACGAAATCGCGGTCCGGATCGAGCGCGCATCGCGGAAGGCCGCCGAATGACGGCCTGGACAGTCGGGCTCCTCCTCAAGGGGACGTTCGTGCTGGCGGCGGGGCTGGGCGCGGTCATGCTCATGAAACGGCGTCCCGCAGTGGTCCGCCACGCGGTCCTGGTCGCCACGCTGGCGGCGGCGATCGCGCTCCCCGCGCTCAGCCTCCTTCTCCCGTCCTGGAGCGTGCCGGCCTTCGATCGGGGGGAGAAGACGGCGACCGTCACCCTGCCGGCGCCGATCCCCTCCCAGACCGGACCGGCCTCGACGATCGTCCCGCATTCGGCTTCCGGCCGCGACCCGTCCGGCCGGCATGCCTTGACCGCCCCGGAAGAGCGGGATCCTGCACCCCGTCCTTGGTCTGCCGTCTTGCTGGCCGTGTGGGCGGCCGGTGCCCTCGCCGTACTCGTTCGGTTCGGAACCGATGTCGGCCGGATGCGCTCGCTGGCGAGCGACGCCGTCCGCGCTCCGGAGGGTCTCCAGACCCGGCTCACGGGGCGGATCGCCAAGGACCTCGGGATTCGCGGCGCGGTCCGGCTCCTTTTCAGCGACCGCGTCACCGTGCCCGTCACGTGGGGTGTCTTCGAGCCCGTGGTCATCCTGCCGATCGAGGCCTGGGAGTGGGACGCGAAGAGGACACGCCTGGTCCTCCTTCACGAGCTCGCCCACGTGCGACGGCTGGACTCGCTGACGTGGGCGCTCGCGGAGACCGCCGCGGCGATGTGGTGGTTCCATCCCCTCCAGTGGAGCTGTCGGAGGCGTCTCCGGGTGGAGCAGGAGCGGGCCTGCGACGATGTCGTCCTGATGGATGGCGTCCGCCCCTCCGACTACGCTTCGCTGCTGGTCGAGATCGCCCGTGGCTTCTCGGCGATGGAGAGGTCGACCGTGGCACGCGCGGCGATCGCGATGGCCCGCCCTTCGACCCTGGCAGACCGCGTGGAATCGATACTGGCGGCCGGCTCGCGCCGGCTGCGCCTCGGCCGGCGGCCCGCGGCTCTGATCACGCTTGCCGCGGCCGCGCTGCTGCTCCCGATCGCGGCGGTCCACCTGTGGGGCGAAACCGCCGATGCCCGCCGAATGGCGGAGTGGATCGAGGAGCTGGAAAGCGGGGACGCCGCAGCGCGCGAAGCGGCGGCCTGGGGGCTGGGCTCGGTTGGGAGCGAGCGCGCCGCGGACCTCCTGATCGAGCGACTCGAAGACCCCGACCCCCGCGTGCGGGGCGTCGCGGCCCGAGCGCTGGGGAGGATCGGCGATCCTGCAGCGTCGGCGCCCCTCGCCCGCCTGCTGGACGATCCCGACCCGCGTGTCCGCGAGCTGACGGTGCTGGGGCTGGGCGCGCTCGCCGCCGATGGCCTCGAGGACCATTTGATCCGGGCCCTGGAAGACCCCGACATGGGGGTGCGCGCCGTCGCGGTGTCGGTGCTGGCCGGGCTGGAGGGGACGCGCGCCGTTCAGGCGCTGGCCTCGGTGGCCTCGTCGGACCCCGATCCCCACACGCGGGGGATGGCGATCTCGGCCCTGGGGAAGCGAGATGCCGAGGGCCGGATCGCCGTGCCGAACCTCATTGCACTCCTCGGGGATCGCGAGCCGGGCGTGCGGGATGCCGCCGCGCGGGCCCTCGGCCGGATCGGTGACACCCGCGCCCTGCCGCACCTGGTCGGCCGTCTGAGGACGGAGCCGGAGGCCGAGGTGCGCGGCTCGATCGTCGAGACGTTGGCCGCCTTCGCCGACCAGCCGGGGGCGGTCGACGGCCTCCTGATGGGGATCCGCGACCCCCAGTGGTCGGTGCGGCTGACGTCGGCGTACGCGCTCGGGGAGAGCCGGGACGAGCGGGCGGCCCTGGCGCTTCTGGCCGCGCTCCGGGATCCCGTCCATCAGGTTCGTCTGGGCGCCGCGTGGTCCTTGGACGAGATCGAGGAGCGGGCCCGGTGATGCCCCCTCTTTTTTTGGCCGTGGCTGATAAGAATTTTTCAGGAGACGGAGAAGGATGACGAGAATCGTGATCGGTCTGGCGCTCCTCGCGCTGTCCGGGGCCTGCGGGTCGGGCGCCGAAGAAGACAGGGGCCGTCCCCGGTTCACGCCCGAGGGCGACCTGGTCCGCCCCGAGGGATGGGAGTCCTGGGTTCTGGCCGGGACGTCCATGGGACTGACCTACGCCGAATCGGCCATCGTGCCGGCGGCCGGCGAGCCGCCGGGCGACTTCCTGAACGTCTACATTCAGCCGTGGGCCTACGCGCGGTTCATGGAGACAGGCGAGTTCCCCGAAGGCACGATGTTCGTCCTGGCCGGCGCCGATCCGGTGCGGAAGGCGGACCCCGCCCGCGGCGGCTTCTACCAGGGGCCGATCTCGCTCCTCGAGGTGCACCTGAAGTGGGAAGGACTTCACGAGAGCGGATGGGGATTCTACGGGTTCGGCGGCGGGGAGGAGACGGCGGATCTGATCCCCGGAGATGCGACGTGCTACTCGTGCCACCGGGACGAGGCGGCCTTCGACCACGCCTTCGTCCAGTTCTATCCCGCCATCCGGGAGCGGCTCGGCATGGTGCCTCCGGAGCCGGGGTCGTGAATCGGCGGACCTTCCTCGCGGCGGCCGGCTCGTGCGCGGGGCACCTCGTCCTGACCCTCGCGGCGGGAACCGCGGCGTCGCGTCGGCTCTTCGGGGCGGTCGCCCGGGCACCGGTCGTCGGGCGCGAGCCCTGGGGCCGGCTCGAGAAGCTGACCGAGGGTGCCTGGGCGCTCATCTCGACCCCCCTCGCGGGCGGCGATCAAGCCATGCGGACGTTCTCCAACGGTGGCATCGTCGCCGGCCGGGAGGGCGTACTCGTGATCGAGGGGTTCGCGTCGGAGGAGGGAGCCAGGTGGCTGGCCGAAGCTGCGCGCGAGCTGACCGGCCGAGCCCCCTCCCACGTCGTCCTCACCCACGTTCACGGCGACCACGCCAACGGGCTGGCGGGCTACCGGGCGGAAGGACGGACGCCCACCTACGTCTCGACCGCGGTGACGCGTGCCGACCTCGAAGGGAGGTCGCGGAAGCAGGGACGCGCGTCGGCCGCGGTCGAGACGCTGTATGGGGACCGGGTTCTGCTGGTCGAGGAAGGGGCTCCCCTCGCCATCGACCTGGGGGGCCGGACGGTCCGGATCGTCCCCCGCTCCGGCCACACGCGGAGCGATCTGGTGGTGGTCATCGAGGACCCGCGGCTCGTCTGGTGCGGCGACCTGGTGTGGAACGGGCTCTTTCCGAACTACGTGGACGCGACGCCGTCGGAGCTGTCGGGGCACGTCCGGGCGCTCCTTGAGGAGCCAGCGGCGTCGTGGGTGCCGGGTCACGGCTCGCTCGCCGACCGCGCATCGGTAGTGGACTACCTCACGCTCCTCGACGACCTCGAAGCAGCGGCCCGCCGCGCGATCGAAGCCGGGACGCCGGTGGCGGAAGCTGCGCGCGCATATCGACCGCCTGTGGAGATCGGCGAGTGGGTGCTCTTCTCGCCGGAGTACTACTCGGTCGCGTTCGGGGCCTGGGAGCGGGAGCTGGGACGCCGCGCCCGCTGATGGCTTGGGCCGCTACTCCCGTCGGAGCGGCGACAGGCCGGCCACCGCCTGACGCGCCTGCACGACCGTGGGCTGGAGCTCGGGCTCGGCGTCCCGCCAGGCGGTGAGGAAGAACTCGTACATCTGACGCGCCTTCGCCGGCTCCCCCATCTCGACGTAGAGCTCACCGAGCCGGCGGTGCGCGTTCGGGTTGAGCCAAAAGTCCTGCGACGCGAAGTACGGCTCGGCCTCGTGAAGCCGCCCCTGCTCGACCAGAACCTCTCCCAGCCACCACCGGATCGCGTCGTTGGCCGCCCACCGCGGTCCGTGGCCCGTCGCCTGGGTACGCGCGTCCTCGAGGAACTGCTCCGCCAGCTCCAGGTCGCCCCGCCTCCACGCCAGGAGGCCGTCGAGCGCCCGACCGGCGCCGTCGGCGAAACGCGCCGTGGCCGAGTCGCCCTCGACACGGAGCCGCGCCGCCAGGTCGCGCAGCGCTCCACGGGCGGCCGAGCGATCCGTCTCACGGCCCTGGTCGGCGGCATGGGCCCCGACGAAGAACTGATAGACCGCCCGGACGCCATCGTCGGGGGCGTCGGCGAGATCGAGCCCCATCGCCGCATCCAGTCGGTCGTCGGGGATCGGTAGCCCCTGCAGGCGAGCCGTGTAGAGGACCGGTCCTCGAGCGAATCGCGGGAAGCCGGGCCCCTCCACGATCTTCAGCGCCGCGGCCGGCCGGCCGCGCACCAGCTGGTTGAGCGCCAGGCGGACGCTCCCTACCGGCTCGCCCGCCGCGGCCGCCATCTCGTACAGCCGGGCCCCCACATCAAGGAACCGCGGATGCCGGAAGTCTTGAAGACCGATGGAGATGGCCTGGTCGGAATGTTTCTCCACCGTCCTCCAGGCCCGCTCCTTCGCCGGAGCGTCGCCGAACCCAAGGTCGTAGATCGCCCGAGCGACTTCGCCTCCATGCGCCTCGGGTACGAGCCGGGCGACGCTGTCGATCAGGACCACGGCCCGCGCGCTGTCGGCCTGCATCATGGCATAATCGACGCGATGGATGTAGGCCGGCAGGAAACGGGGATCCAGCTGGACGGCGCGGGCGAACGCTTCCTCGGCCTTCTGCATCGGGATCAACGCCGCGGGGCCCAGGTGGAAGAACGTCTCGCCCAGCAGGTACCACGCTTCGGCATCGTCGGGGCGCCGCCGAACCGCCCGCTCGAGCGGTTCGATGCCGTCGAGGGTTCCCTGATTGAGGGCCCTGTCGGCCCGGAGGAGGACAGCTTCGTGCTCGGGCAACCGGTCGGCATGGCGCGCGGCGCGCTCGCTCGCGCCTTCCGCCAGCTCGCTCACGATGCTCTCCGCCCAGCCGTAGGCGGTGGCCAGGCGGTAGTTGGCGAGCGCGAAGGTCGAGTCCGCCTCGACGGCGCGTTCGTAGGCCGGGATGGCAGCTTCGAAGTCACCCCGTCGGAACAGGACCTCTCCCTCCAGGTACGCCTTCAAGGCTGGCAGCGACGTGGTGGTGACGCGGGCCAGGTTCACGTCCGGCAGATCGCCCTCCTCGCCCTGGAGGGCGGCGCGCAGGATCTCGATCGAAAGCCGGTCGACCAGGACCAGAACGCTGTCCGGGGAGCCCACGACCTCCCCCTGCCCCAGCTTCTCGCCGTCCTCGACGTCGTACACCTCGGCGGAGAGGTGGACACTGGGGCCCAGAGCGACCGCGCTCCCCAGGAGCACGTACCGTGCGCCGGCCAGGCGGCCCACGTCCAGTCCGGTCGCCAGGTCGGCGCGCTGGCCGGCCGGGACCTTCTCGTTCCATCGCGCGAGGACGGTCCGGCTGTCGATCGCGCGAAGGCCGCCCGCGCCGTCCAGGTTCGTCGACAGGAGATCGACCATCCCCTCACGCCAGACATCGAGCCCTTCGCCCTTGACCGAGAACGGAAGGACTGCAATCCCCGGGGCGGCCTCGGCCACCGCTTCGGAGGGTGAGAAGCTCCGGCCGCGGTCCTGGATGACGACGTACAGGCCGGCCAGACCGAAGAGGAGCGAGAAGGCGATCACCCCGCCGGCCACGGCCCGTCCCCACGTCAGGTGCGGCAGCTCGCCATGGCGCACCGCATCTGCGAGCCCGGCGACATCGAGCGCGCGGGCACGAGGGAGCTCTCCGATGGCCGCCCCCACCTTGGTCCGCGGAGACGACTGCACCCAGGCGGTCGCGCCGATCACGATGAGTCCGATCGCCAGGAGCAGGACGGCCGCCGCCATGGCCCAATCCGGTAGCCCCATCCGGTTGATGAACAGCTCGGTCGTCTGGAGCACGATCCATGCAACCGCCGCGTAGACGAGGAGCGCCTGGACGAGGCGCGATCCCCGCACGCGCGTCCAGAACCCCCTCCGGGTCGCATCGATCGGGGCCACCTCCAGAAACGCCGCACGCGCCTCCTCGGGGACGCCGATCAGCGCGTGGACCCGCCACTGCCCCGGCACGCCCTTGAGCTCGTGGCGCCCCCGCTCCTCGAAGCGGAACCCGGATCCCGCCTCGGCGTCGCACACCGTGCTCGAGACCAGAACCTCGCCGGGTCCGGCCAGGTTCGCGATCCGCGAGCCGATGTGGACGGCGAGACCGCCCACGTCGCCGTCCTTCTTCTCGATCTCTCCGATGTGCAGCCCGCAGCGGATCTCGAGGCCCAGCTCCCGGACCGCATTGCGGATCGCGTCCGCGCAGGCCAGCGCCCGCGCCGGGCTCTCGAACAGGACGAGGAAGCCGTCACCGGCCGTCTTGATCTCGCGCCCGGCGAAGCGTTTGAGCCAGCGCCGGACGAGCGTGTGGTGTCGGTCGAGGAGGTTCCGCCATCCCTCGTCGCCGAGCTCGGCGGCCCGCACCGTCGAGCCGACGATGTCGGTGAAGAGGATGGTCCCGAGCGAGCGCTCGGCGGTCATGGCAAGGACGGGGGATGGAGGTGAGGAGTCATGACCCGACGCAAGGGAAGGTAACCCCGGACCCGGGTACCGCGGGAGATGCAGAGTCGTTATCGTGGGCGGGGTCCTGACCCGGGAGGAGCCATGCACGTCCACCTCGTCAATCCCAGCGACCTGGCCTTCGGTGTCGGCGTGATCACGCCGCGGTGGCTGTACGTGATCGCGGGCGCCACGCCGGAGCGGTTCGGCGATCCCCTCATCGTGGACGAGACCCTGGAGCCCTTCGATCCCGAAACGATCGCCCCCGGCGACGTGGTCGGGATCGGGATCCACACGTTCAACTCGCTGCGCGGCTACGAGGTCGGACGTCTGGCGCGCGAGCGCGGCGCGACCGTGGTCTTCGGCGGGGTCCACGCCAGCCTCTACCCGGACGAGGCCCGGGAGCTCGGGGGGGCCCATGCCGTGGTCAAGGGGGACGGCGACGCGGTGTGGCCGGTCGTGCTTTCCGACTGCACGAACGGCGGCCCGCAGGCCCTGTACGACGCGGGCCGGATCGAAGCCTCCGAGTTCGCCACGGCGCGCTGGGACCTGATGCCTCCCGACCGGTACATGTGGGGCTCCGTCCAGACCGTCCGCGGGTGTCCCAAGCACTGCTCCTTCTGCTCGGTGTGGCGCATGGACGGCCAGCGTCCCAGGCAGCGAACCTCGGACCTCGTGGTCGAGGAGCTGGTCCAGTTGCGCCGACTGGGATACCGGTTCGTCTTCCTCGCCGACGACAACTTCTACCCCGTGACCCTGCGGGATCTTCAGGTGGCCGACAAGCGGGCCGACAAGAGCCGCCTGCACGAGCTGGAGGCCCTCAGAGCCGAGCGGTTCGAGCTCATGTCCCGGCTGGAGGAGCTTCCCGCCGACATGGTCTTCTTCACCCAGATCACGATGGAGGTCGCCGACGACCCCGAGTACATGGACGCCATGCGGCGGGCCAGGATCCGGGGCGCCCTGGTCGGGATCGAGACCGTGACCCAGGAGGGCCTGAAGGCGATCTACAAGAACTTCAACTCGGCGGGCGACAGCCTCGTCCAGGTCCTGCACCGGTTCCATCGCCACGGCCTGCACGTCCTCGGGTCGTTCATCTTCGGGCTGCCGACCGACAAGCCGGACACGTTCGACGCGACCGTCGAGCTGGCCGACGAGGCCGAAATCGCGTTCGCGCAGTTCGTGATGCTGTCGCCCCTGCCGGGGACGCTCGATTTCCAGGAGTGGGAGAAGGCGCTGGCGGACGACGAGACGCGGATCGCGGGCCAACCGCTGACCCGCTACTGGCTCATCCCGCAGGTCCAGCGGCCCAAGCTCTACATCCCGCACCCCACCATGTCGGCCCAGGAGATCCGCGAGCGCACGCAGCAGGTGTGGGACCGCTTCTACAGCTTCGGGTCGATCTGGAGGCGGTCGCGCGTCACGCCCAACCTGCAGTCCCGGCTCGCGTTCCTGCTGATCTCCAAGCTGTACCGCCAGATGTACGCGAACACCGGGATCGCCACCGACAGCGCGCGCGTCCATCGGTCCACGACCTGGGCTCGCCGGCTTGCCAGGCCCTGCCGGCGGCTGTTCGTGGCCGCCCCGATGCCCGATCTCGAGGTCCCCGCATCGCGCGGGGAATCGGAGCGGCCGGCGGCGATCAGCTCCTGATCGGCCTTACGGCGCCGCGCCGCCCTTGAGCTCGGCCACCGCGGCCTCGAGGGCCGCGATCTTCTGGGCGACCTCCTCGCGAGCCAGCCCGCCCGTCGCATACTCGACCACGTGGACGCCCTGACCCGGCCGGACGACGAAATTCAACGTCATGTTCTTCGGCCCGGCGAGGGTGACGCCGCGCTTCATCTCGGTCACGATCCCGTCCCCTTCGACCCTGACGTCGTAGACCCCGGCGGGCGAGTCCTGGGAGCCCACCGAGACCACGTTCGGGCTTTCGGTCGTGATCGTCTCCTCCTGAAAGAAGATCGCCCCGTCCCGGATGAACGAGACCATGACCGGCCGGCCCGCGAGCGCGTTGTCGGAGACCAGCACGCTGGCATAGATCGTCGCCTTGTCCTGCCCATGAGCGGGGACGGCGGCGAGGCCGGAGACGAGGACGCCGAGCGCGAAGAGCGCGCTCGATACGGGGGCGCGGGGCGAAGCGGGCATGGTAGCCTCCTCTGGCTTTTTTCGTTGACCCCCCAGGTCGCCAGTATCACGACAGGCGGGGGTTTGTCAAGAGAGGTCTACCTGAGCTGCCTCAAGACGAACGGCAGGATCCCGCCGTTCCGGTAGTACTCGAGCTCGACCGGCGTGTCGATCCGGGCGATGGCCTCGAACGACTTCTCGCCCGCCCCCGACGACGCGGTGACCTGAACCCGCTTCCCGGTCGCGAGGCCGTTCGCGATGCCGCGGATCGAGTACACCTCCTCGCCCGTCAGGCCCAGGCTCCTCGCGCTCTCGCCGTCGACGAACTGAAGCGGCAGGACCCCCATCCCGATCAGGTTCGAGCGGTGGATCCGCTCGTACGACTCGGCGATCACCGCCCTGACCCCCAGCATCAGGGTTCCCTTGGCGGCCCAGTCGCGGGAGGAGCCCGACCCGTACTCCTTTCCGGCGATCACGACCAGCGGCACGCCCTCCCCGGCGTACCGGACGGCCGCGTCGTGGATCGTCATCTCCGCGCCGTCCGGCAGGTGGCGCGTCCAGCCGCCCTCCCGGTCGACCAGCCGGTTCCGGAGCCGGATGTTGGCGAAGGTCCCGCGCACCATGACCTCGTGGTTCCCGCGCCGTGAGCCGTAGGAGTTGAAGTCCTTGACCTCGACGCCCTGCGTCATCAGGTACCGTCCGGCCGGGGAGTCCTTCTTGATCGAGCCGGCCGGGGAGATGTGGTCGGTCGTGACCGAGTCGCCGAGTTGCGCGAGGACCCGCGCTCCCTCGACGTCCTGCGGCGCCTCCGGCTCGACCCTGACGTCGGTCAGGAAGGTCGGCCGGCGGATGTAGGTCGAGTCGCCCGGCCAGTCGAACCGCTCGCCCTGGGGGATTTCGAGCGCGTGCCACCGCTCGTCGCCGTCGAAGACGTCGCCGTAGCGGGACCGGAACTGCTCGGTCTTGACCGCCGCGCGGATCGTGTCCCGGATCTCCCGCTGCGAAGGCCAGATGTCCTTGAGGTGCATGGCCTTCCCGTCCGCGTCCTCGCCGAGGGGCTCCGACAGGAGGTCGATGTCCATCCGCCCGGCCAGCGCGTACGCGACCACCAGGGGCGGGGACGCCAGGTAGTTGGCCCGCGTATCGGGGTTGATGCGACCCTCGAAGTTCCGGTTCCCCGAGAGGACCGAGCAGGCGACCAGGCCGTGATCCTCGATCGCCTTCGAGATCGCGGCAGGGAGCGGTCCCGAGTTCCCGATGCAGGTCGTGCAGCCGTAGCCGACCAGGTGGAAGCCGAGCGCCTCGAGATCGTCCATGAGCCCCGCCGCCTCGAGGTACTCCGTCACCACCATGGATCCCGGAGCGAGGCTGGTCTTGACCCATGGCCGGGCCCGAAGACCGCGTCGGACCGCGTTTCGGGCGAGGAGCGCCGCGCCGATCATGACCGACGGGTTGGACGTGTTCGTGCAGCTCGTGATCGCGGCGATCACGACCGAGCCGTGCTTCAGCTCGAACTCGACCGGCTCGCCGTCGGGGGTCTCGGCCTCGAGGCGGACCCTGACGACGGCCGGGGCCGCGGTCGCGACCGCCAGGCCCTCGGCATCCCCGCCCTCCGCCTCCCAGCGGTGGACGGCCTTCTCGGTGGGCTCCTCGCCGGCGCCGATCCCGAACATCTCGAACAGGTCCTCGGAAAACGTGTCCCCGGCGGTCGAGAGCGGAATCCGCCGCTGGGGGAGCTTCGGCCCGGCCAGCGACGGCTCCACGGTCGAGAGGTCCAGCTCGAGCGTGTCCGAGTACTCGGCCTCGGGGGAGTCCGCGGTGTGGTAGAGCCCCTGCGCCTTCGCGTACGCCTCGACCAGCGCCACCCGCCCCTCGTCGCGCCCGGTGAACCGGAGGTAGGCGACGGTCTCGCGGTCGATCGGGAAGATCGCGCAGGTCGCCCCGTACTCGGGGGACATGTTGCCGATCGTGGCCCGGTCGGCCAGCGAGAGGGAGCCGATTCCCGCGCCGAAGAACTCGACGAACTTCCCGACGACCCCCCGCTGGCGCAGCATCTCGGTCACGCGGAGGACGAGATCGGTGGCGGTGGCGCCCTCCGGGAGCTCGCCGTACATACGGAACCCGACGACCTGGGGGATCAGCATCGAGATCGGCTGGCCGAGCATGGCCGCTTCGGCCTCGATCCCGCCCACCCCCCAGCCGAGGACGCCCAGGCCGTTGACCATGGTCGTGTGGCTGTCGGTCCCGACCAGGGTGTCGGGATAGGCGAGGGTCGCGCCATCCTCCTCACGATCCCAGACCACCCTCGCCAGATACTCCAGGTTCACCTGGTGGACGATGCCGGTGTCGGGGGGTACCACGCGGAAGTTGTCGAACGCCTCCTGGCCCCAGCGGAGGAACGCGTACCGCTCGCGGTTCCGCTCGTACTCCCGCTCGGCGTTGATCAGGAACGCGGCCTCGCGGCCGTAGGCGTCGACCTGGACCGAGTGGTCGATCACCAGATCGGCGGGGATCTGCGGATTGATCCGCGCCGGGTCGCCCCCCATCTCGGCCATCGCGTCCCGCATGGCCGCCAGGTCGACCAGGGCCGGCACGCCGGTGAAGTCCTGGAGGAGGACGCGGGCCGGCATGAACGCGATCTCGTGGGACGGCACGGCCCCGGGATCCCAGCCGGCCAGCGCCTCGATGTCCTTCGCCGTGACCGAGACCCCGTCCTCGTTCCGGAGCAGGTTCTCGAGCAGGATCTTGAGAGAGTAGGGGAGTCGGGTCAGGTCGTGGCCGGTCGCCCCGAAGCGCTCCAGGCTGCGGATCGTGTACTCGCGGTCCGCGACCTGGAGGGGGGCCCGGGTCATGAAAGTGTCGTGGCTCATGGCCCTGCCGGCACCCACCTCTTCACGCCGTGTTCTAATGAATTTGTCCACTTCATTTGCACATCGGTCTCGTGGGGGACATGTCCGCCCAGGCTGAGACGCCTCGTCGAGTCAATGTTAGCGCCCCCGCGTATGGCGTGCCTCTCGCCACCCCCCTAGAGTTCGCCGCCTGAGCGCTGACGAGAGCCTCCTGCGGGGTCTCCAGAAGGAGACCTTCAGCTACTTCACCCACGAGACCAACCCCGTCAACGGGCTCGTCCTGGACTCCTCGCGGCCGGACTCCCCGGTCTCGATCGCCGCGGCCGGGCTCGGGCTGGCCGCGTACCCGGTGGCGGTGGAGCGGGGGCTCATGCGGCGCCCCGAGGCGCTGGCACGCGCGCTGGCCGCCGTTCGGTTCTTCCACGCCGCTCCCCAGGGGCGCGAGCCGGACGCGACGGGCTGGAAGGGGTTCTTCTACCACTTTCTCGACCGGGAGAGCGGCAGGCGGGTCTGGAGCTCCGAGCTCTCCACCGTGGACAGCACGTTCCTGATCGCCGGGATGCTCGCCTGCGCCGCGTACTTCGACGGCCCGGGCCCCGAGGAGGCCGAGCTCCGGGACAAGGTCGACGAGCTCTATCGCCGGGTCGACTGGAAGTGGGCGCTGGGCCGAAGCCGGACCGTCTGTCACGGGTGGAAGCCCGAGAGGGGCTTCCTGCGTTACCGGTGGGAGGGGTACGACGAGGCGCTCCTCCTGTACGCTCTGGCGCTCGGCAGCCCGACCCATCCCATTCCGCCCGACTCCTACGACGCCTGGTGCGAGACGTATCGCTGGGAGCGCCGCTACGACGTGGAGTATCTCTACGCCGGGCCGCTCTTCATCCATCAGCTCTCTCACGTGTGGATCGATTTCCGCGGGATCCAGGACGCGTACATGCGCGAACGCGGCATCGACTACTTCGAGAACAGCCGTCGCGCGACCCTGGTCCACCGGCTCTACGCGATCGAGAACCCGCACGGCTTCGAAGGGTACGGAGCCGACACGTGGGGTCTGACGTCGTGCGAAGGGCCGGGTCCGGCGGTGCATCGGATCGACGGCCGCCGGCGGCGCTTCTGGGGGTACCTCGGGCGCGGCGCCCCCGACGGTCCCGACGACGGGACGCTCGCCCCCTGGGCGGTGGTCGCTTCGCTCCCTTTCGCGCCCGAGATCGTCATGCCGGCGATCGGGGCGATGAACCGCCCCCGCCTGCGCGGCGAGGACGAGTACGGGTTCTGCGCCACCTACAACCCGACCTTCCCGGGGGTCGCCCGCGGCCGGGGCTGGGTCTCGCGCTGGCACTACGGCCTGAACCAGGGCCCGATCGTGACCATGATCGAGAACCACCTGACGGGGCTCCCGTGGACGCTCATGCGCGGCTGCGGCTATCTGGTCGAGGGGCTCAGGCGGGCGGGCTTCGGAGGCGGCTGGCTGGAGCGGCCGTGATCAGCGGCGCCCGCGTGCCCGGCGGTAGCGCCGGATCAGGGCGTTCGTCGAGCCGTCGTGGTCGAGGTCGGGGGCGGCCTCGGACTCGAGCTCGGGGACGATCCGGTCGGCCAGCCGCTTGCCGAGCTCGACCCCCCACTGGTCGAACGAGTCGATCCGCCAGATGGCGCCCTGGACGAAGACCTTGTGCTCGTAGAGGGCGATCAGGGCGCCGAGCGCGGCCGGGGTCAGCCGCCCGCCCAGGATCGTGTTGGTCGGCCGGTTCCCGGGGAAGGTCCGGTGCGGGACGAGCGCTTCGGGAACCCCCTCCGCCCGCACCGCCTCGGCCGTCCTCCCGAACGCCAGCGCCTCGGTCTGCGCGAACAGGTTCGCCATCAGCAGGTCGTGATGCCGTCCGATCGGATGGACGGGCTCGCAGAAGCCGATGAAGTCGCACGGGACGAGCTTCGTCCCCTGGTGGAGGAGCTGGTAGAACGCGTGCTGGCCGTTCGTCCCGGGCTCGCCCCACACGATCGGCCCCGTCTGCCACGAAACCGGCCCCCCGTCCAGCGTCGTCGACTTGCCGTTGCTCTCCATGTCGAGCTGCTGGAGGTAGCGCGGGAAGGAGCGCAGGTACTCGTCGTACGGGAGGACCGCGGTCGACTCGGCGTCGAAGAAGTTGTTGTACCAGACACCGAGGAGCCCGAGGAGGACCGGCAGGTTGCGGTCGAAGGGGGCCGAGCGGAAGTGCTCGTCCATGGCCCGGAACCCGGCCAGCATATCGCGGAACCGCTCCGGCCCGATCGCGATCATCACGCTGAGCCCGATCGCCGAATCGACCGAGTACCGGCCGCCGACCCAGTCCCAGAACCCGAACATGTTCGCCGGATCGATGCCGAACCCGCGCACCTCCTCCTCGTTGGTCGAGACCGCGACGAAGTGGCGCGCCACGGCGGCCCGGTCGCCCAGCGCCGACAGGAGCCACTCTCGCGCGGTCCGGGCGTTGGTGAGGGTCTCCAGCGTGGTGAAGCTCTTCGAGGACACGACGAAGAGGGTCGCGGCCGGATCGAGGTCGCGGGTGGCCTCGACGAAGTCCGTGCCGTCGACGTTGGAGACGAACCGGAAGACGAGATCGCGGCGGGAGACGTGACGGAGCGCCTCGACCGCCATCGCCGGACCCAGCGCCGAGCCCCCGATCCCGACGTTGACGACGTTCCGGATCGGACGGCCGGTGTGGCCCGTCCACTCGCCGCTCCGGACCCGCTCCGCGAAGCCGGCCATCCGGTCCAGCACTTCGTGGACGGCGGGCACGACGTCCACGCCGTCGACCAGGACGGTCTCGTTCCGGGGCGCCCGGAGGGCCACGTGGAGCGCCGGCCGGTCCTCGGTCACGTTGATCCGCTCACCCGCGAACATGGCCTCGATGCGGTCGGCCAGCCCCGCCTCCCCGGCGAGGCGGACCAAGAGCCCCACGGTCTCGTCGGTGATCCGGTTCTTGGACCAGTCGAGATGGAGCCCGGCCGCTTCGGCCGCCATCCGCTCGCCGCGGTCGGGATCCCCGGCGAAGAGATCCCGCAGGTGGAGGCCGGCCACCCGCTCGTGGTGCTCCTTCAGCGCCCGCCAGGCTTCGCCGCGCGTCGGATCGCTCATCGCGCGGTAACGTAGAGACCGGCGCGTCGCCGGACCAACGCGGCCCGTCTATCTTGCCGCGCCGTGCCGGCGTCCGCCCGGATAACGGTCCTCGTCCTCCTGACGGTCGTGGGTCTCGAGCCGGCCGGAGTCGTCCGCGGACAGGAGCGGCCCCTCCGGACCGAGGACCCGACGCCGATCCCGGCCGGCGCGATCCTGGTCGAGACCGGCGTCGACCTCGAGTTCGGCCGCCGGTTCCCGCTCTCCGGCCTCGAGGGCGACCTCTACCGGCTTCCCTACCTCGGCTTCGGCTTCGGGCTCGGGGACGTGGCCGAGTTCCAGGTGGACGCGGGGTTCAACCTGCTCCACGTCCGGGACCGGGATCCGGCCCCGCTGGCGGGGGACCTGGACTTCACCGGGGACACGACGACCGACATCGAGGATCCGCTGATCGCCACCAAGCTGCGGCTGATCCGCGAGGGGCGCCGCCGCCCGGCGGTCGCCCTCCGCGTCGCGACCCGGATCCCGTCCGCCAGCAACGAGAGCGGGATCGGGACCGACACGATCGACTGGTACATGTCGCTGCTGGCCGGCAAGTCGCTCGGCGACGTCCGGCTCCTCGCCAACTTCGGGCTCGGCGTCCTCCCGTTTCCGCTCCAGGGGGACCGGCAGAACGACGTACTGACCGGCGGGCTCGCGCTCCTGTGGCGGGCCGGTGAAGAGGTCGACCTCCTGGGCGAGGTGAACGGACGGATCGACGTGAAAGGGGGCACCCCGGTCGGCACCGAGGACCGCGGGCAGGCGCGGCTGGGGGCCCGGCTCGGGCTGGGGCGGCTCTTCGGCGCCGGCGTGCGGCTCGACGGCGCGGTGGTGGCGGGCCTGGCCGAGGTGGATGCCGGGATCGGCGCGACGATCGGCCTGACCCTCCTCGACCGCTCGTTCTAGCGAGGCCGTCCGCTAGCCCGCTTCTTGCAGCCCGGCCGGGGCGTGCGAGCCATCCTTCTGACCTCGTTCTTCTTCCTGGCCGGCGCGGCGACGGCGACCGCCCAGGTCCAGCCCGATCCCGGCGCCTCGCTGGCCGCCGGGTCGGCTCCCCGATTCACCGGCGAATGCCTCGATTCGCGAGACGGGTCCGCCGGCGTACCGGCCCTGGATTTCGAGGGGTGGAGCTTCGAGCCGCTGGGAAATCCCGAGCCGATCCAGGCCGACAACCTGACCGTGGTCGGAGCCCTGGGGGGTCTGCCCCTGTTCACGGGGCGGATGGCCGAGCCTCCCGTCGTCGACCTGTGGGTCCCGGTCTGCCGGCCCGCCGACCACTACCAGCTCTTCACCCGTTTCGCGTCCCCGGGCGGTTCCGCCGGCCCCTGACCCCTCAGGGCAGCGCCAGCCGGACCTCGCCCAGCGGCAGCTCGATCTCGGGCTCGCCGATCGGGATCAGGTACGTCGTGAACCGGTAGGACCCTTCGGGCAGCCCGTCGCCGAGGACCGCGATCGACACCACGCGGGGTTCGTCCACGACCGTGTCGCCAGGCGCGATCTGGACCTCCCGGAGGCGATCGCGGCACATGGTCTTCCCGTCCCGTTGATCCCAGGCCTCCGGCCCCGCCGGAGCGAAGTAGGCGCGCAGCATCGCGATGCAGGTGTCGGGGAAGCCGAGCGTCTCGGGCGCCGAGCCTTCGTTGACGATCTCCACCCGCGCCGCGACGCCGTCTTCCCGCGCGGTCTCGAGGATGGCACGATAGAGAAGGGGGCCACGGCGCATCTCCGAGGGCCTCGGTGACGTGTCGACCGGATCGCCGGGCGCGACCACGCCGACCGGCTCGCTGCAGGCGGTTGCCATCGTCGCGAGCGTCGACAGGACAGTCATGATCCGCGTCATCCCAGGAAGATGCACGGTGAGGCGGCTCCTGGGGAGGCTTCGGGAGCGCTGGCGTTCTCCCGGATCGTCGCTATAGTGGAATCGTGCCCCGGGCGCGCTGCCTCCTGCTTCTCGCCTGCCTGATCTCGGGGATCGCGTGCGCCTCGGCCGAAGAGCGGCGGGCGGCTCGAGGCGGCCCCGTCTCGGTCGAGGTGACCAACCACAACGTCCTCGACGTGAACGTGTTCGCGGTCGGAGGCTCCCAGACCGCACGCCTCGGGACCGTGTCCACGAACGCCACCCGGACGTTCGAGATCCCGCGCAGCCTCTTCGTCTCCACGGGCCTCCGGCTCCTCATCGATCCGGTCGGGTCGGTCCGGGGAATCCTGACCGAAGAGATGCAGATCCTGCCCGGCGACACCGTCTCCCTGAACGTCATGCCGATCCTCGCCGCGTCGACCACCGCCGTCCACTGATTCCTCGTCCCGGGGCCACGGTGACGATCATGCGCGCGATCCGGATCTTGGAGCCGGGCGGCCCCGAGGTCCTCCGGATGGGGGAGGTCCCGCGTCCCGAGCCGGGCCCCGCCGAGGTGCGGGTCCGGGTCCGGGCGGCCGGCGTCAACCGAGCCGAGATCCTCCAGCGGCGCGGTCACTACCCGGCCCCGCCCGGCTGGCCGGCCGACGTCCCGGGACTCGAGTTCGCCGGCGAGGTCGAGACGGTCGGGGAACGGGTCGTGGAGCGGGCGGTCGGCGATCGGGTGATGGGGCTGGTCGGGGGCGGGGGGTACGCCGAGTTCGTGGTCGTCCACGAGCGGGAGGCGATCCCCGTCCCCGAGTCCCTCTCGTGGGAGGAGGCGGCGGCCGTACCCGAGGTGTTCGTGACCGCCCACGACGCCCTCTTCCCGCGCGGCCGGCTCCGCATGGGGGAGGCGGTCCTGATCCACGCGGTCGGGAGCGGCGTCGGGACGGCCGCGGTCCAGCTCGCCCGGGCGGTCGGGGCGAGGACGCTCGGCACGTCCCGCACGGAATGGAAGCTGGAGCGGGCCCGCGAGCTCGGCCTGGACCTCGCGATCCGCGCCGGCGCCGAGGACTTCGCCGATGCCGTGCTGGACGCGACCGGCGGACGGGGCGTCGACCTGATCCTGGACCTGGTGGGAGGCGGCTATCTCCCCCGGAACCTGGCCAGCCTGGCCAGCCTGGGCCGGATCGTCGTCGTCGGCCTGACCGCCGGCTCCTTCGCCGAGATCGACCTCGGCGTCGTCCTCAGGAAGCGGATCACGATGGTCGGGACATCCCTCCGGTCGAGACCGCTGGAGGAGAAGACCGCCGCCCTCCAGGCGTTCGCCCGCCAGGCGCTGCCGCTCCTCGCCGACGGCCGGATCCGGCCGGTTCTCGATGAGACTTTCCCGATGGCTGACGCGGCCGACGCCCACCGGCGGATGGAGGCCAACCGGAACTTCGGGAAGATCGTGCTCGTGTGGTGAGGGCCTAACCGCCCTCCACCCGCGACTTGAACCGCATCAGGTCCTCGTCCATCGCGCTCTTCGGATCCACGCCGAAGACGTTGGCGACGACGTCCCCGACGCTCCCCGCCGGCGGGTTGTAGGAGAGCTGCACGTCGACCCGGGTGGCGTGGTCTCCGACCCGCTCGAAGCGGACGATCCCGGCGTTGTCGATCTGCGAGCCGGGCTCGCTACGCCAGGCGAGGAGCTCGCCCGGCACGCGCGCAGTCTCGACCGCGTTCCAGGAAACCGTCGTCCCGAGCGGACCCGTCGCCTTCCACCGCGTCCGTCCGGGACCGATCTCGCGGACCTCCTGGACGTGCGACATGATCCGCGGGAACTCCTCGAGCCGGCTCCAGACCTCGTAGACGTCGTGCAGCGGCGCGTCCACGGTGACGGTCTTCT
>DATEDS010000237.1:0-7968 GCA_035281565.1 Gemmatimonadota bacterium | reverse complement strand
ACCGAGCTTTTGGCCGCCCCGGGCGACGCGCTCCTCTTCCCCGAGCAGATCGAGTACCGGACGAGCCACCCGCAGGACGGTGGAGATCACGGGATCGGGATTCGGGTGGATCCGGGGACGCTCGAGGAAATTCTGGGGCGGGCGGGGCACAGAAAGGTTGATCCCGATGGGCTCCTGAGCACGCGGGCCCTCGTTACGCCACGGGTCGTACTGCGGCTCCGGCTGCTTATCGATGCGCTCGATGGTGGGCAACCCATGGCCTTGGACGTGGACGAGACGGCGCTACTTCTGCTTGGGCAAGCGGCGGGCGGGATCGTCGAGGCCAGCGGTGGATGCGCCGGTCGGACGGCCACCCGACACGCTCACCGGAAGGCGGTTGAGCGGGTCATGGAGATGGTCCAGGCCCGGCTTCAGGAGAAGCTCGGGCTTGAGGAAATCGCTCGCGAAGCCGCCTATTCGCCGTACCACCTGTGCCGGGTGTTCAAGGAGCAGACGGGGATGACGATTCACGCGTATGTGAATCGGCAACGGCTGTTGCGAGGGCTAGAATTATTGGAGGAGGAAGAGAGTTTCGCGCAATTGGCGGCAAGGCTCGGGTTCGCATCACATAGTCATTTTACGATGGCTTTCACATCCACATTTAACCACCGTCCATCCGAGCACCGAATTAAGTCGCGTTTGAGGTCGTCGCAACACGTCCAGGCATATGGCGCACCTGTATTTCTGGGCTCATTACCCTAGCTCTCTGACCCTCAAGTGGCTCATCAACAGGCTGACGCACAATCCCCTCTCCATCCCCCACGACTTTATCCAAAAACACTGGTACTAATTTCGGGTCAAATTGAACGCCCGCGAACTTTCTAAATTCGTCCTTGACCAACTCTAAATCCAAAGCATTCCTGTACACGCGGCTTGTAGTCATAGCATCGAACGCATCCGCTATGAGGATTATCCTTGAACCAAGAGGAATAGCACTTTCCTTCAACCCATGAGGGTACCCGGATCCGTCCCAATTCTCATGATGATGTCTAATAATCGCTTCAATCTCACCCTTAAAGTATGAAACTTGATTTGCCAAGTCAGCGCTCATTACTGGATGTAGTCTTATTAAGCGGCGTTCCTCTTCAGTGAGCTTTCCGGCCTTTCTCACCACTCCAGCTAGATCAAGGTGAATCTTACCCAAGTCATGCAGAAAGGCGGCTAACTCAATCTTTTCCATGGAGCGCGGAGAGAGTCTCATCTCCTCACATAGCCTTCTCGAATAGATGGCTACGCGATCCGAATGTCCTGCAGTGTACGGATCATGCATTTCTATTATTTTGACCATAGTACGAACCGTCTCTCTGTATGTTTTCTTTAAATTTAGATATTGACTATATGCCAATCGTACCATCAATGTAGGCAAGGCCAGAAGCAGCAGCCCAACTACATCGAGGCGAGAATAAGCAAAGGCGATAGCTAGGGCTATGGGGGCGGACGTTAGCTCGTATATCCAATACCATCGGAAGTTACGGTTCCAGAAATTAGTGATATTTTCTCCGTAGAGCGCGCCCACTCCGATCGCCACAAGCCAGGTATTACTTACCCAGTAAACTAGGACAGCTGCTGCGAAGGCCACGAAGAATATGACACTAGCATCAAGCCCCAAGGAACCTTTTATCGCAAGAAATATGAAAGATGCGAGGATAGTGCTGAGTCCAACCTGCGATGCGTTAAACAAGACCTTCGTTGGCGAACTTCTCCGACCAAACAGATCCGCGATCAGAAATCCCAGAAAGGCAGCAGAAGCCGCCCAAAACGGATGGTAAAGAATCACTAGAGCCCAATAGATTGTTCCCGATACACCAATGAACGCGTTGCCAAGTGGAACCTTTAATGGGAAGCTCTCAGCTAATGCGGTGAGAGATATAAATACTGCCAATCCAATAGAACTTCTAAGAGATAGACCTTCAGATGGCACAAAACCGATTGCGATTGTCGCCGCAAACGTAAGGAAAAGAGCGAGCGTTAGAACTTCAAAGCTCCTGCTACGGATCTCCTCGCTCATTGTCTTGGCCAATAATCAAGGGGCCATCGAACCTTACGCTATCGAAGCAGTAGCGCCCAGCCGCATCAAGAGCTGCCATAAGGCAACAATCTTAGCGGCAAAGCCCGGGCCTGATGCTAGCAGCGGAGCAATCAAAGGCATGCACCTCCTCTCTCAGGACTCGGTCCGGTTTCCGCTCACCGGACGGTGCGCTCCGCTCTTTGATTGGTTCCCGCTCAGCTCGGGAGTACTGCTCTAGTCGTCGGGTTCTTTGGCCCCTTGTCCTTTGAAGTTCGTGTCATGCGGGGTCGTCGCGCGGACGATCACCCCGCCTCACCGCGTAAAGCCCAGAACCGGTTGAGGGCGTCGAGGACGGCCCGGGCGGCCGCGTCCACCGGGTCGCGGTCGACGATCGCCGCCCCGTGGAGGACCGGCCTCGACTGCCCGACCCGGGCCCTGAGGATCGCCAGGATCCCCTTGGTGTCGGCCACCCGGAACTCCTCGAGCCCCTCCAGGGCCAGCGCGGTCCCCGGCTCGAGCGCGCTGGTCATGGCCCCCACCGTGGCTCTGGCCGCCGCCAGGAGGCGCGTCCGCGGCATGTCCGTGTCCCGCACCCTCCCCCGGTGGAACTGGCCGGCGATCTCCAGGTCGACCGTGACCTCGACGTAGAGATCGCCGTCCGGAACGCACCGGACGGCGGCCAGCCGGACGCGCCGGCTCTCCAGGGCCTCGGGGCTCTCCGGCGCCATCTCCGGTTCTTCCGGCAACGATTGTGCCGGGAGATCCTGCCACAGGGAGGCTTCCGGCCCCTCGGCGGATACCTCCGACCCGTTGCCGGAATAAGGACGGCCGTTCTGCACCACGCGAATCATCTCGTGGTCCACAATTAAGCCCAAGCCGGTCATTAATGCGGACTCGACGTTCCGCGTGATGCGGCGGGCCTCGCCGGCGTCGGCGACCCGGATCTCGATGCCTAGGATCTGGCCGCCCTGGTCCTCCTGGACCTGGACGTCCTGGACCCCCGACACCTGGGCGAGGAGGTCCTGGATCTGACGGGCGAGGTCCTGTCGCTCGTTCATCTGTGGCGGGTCATGCCCCCCGGCGAACCCGTGAACGTGAAGTCTAGACGAGACTTAGCCGGGATGTCAACCAAACTACATCAAGACCCCGGAATTCGGGCCGCCCGCTCTGCCCAGGCGGGGAAGCTCAGGCGGCCCGTGGTTCCAGGGCTGGTGCGTGCTCATCCATCAACAAAGCTTGCCATTGATCACGCTGCATTGGCCCGCGGGGACCAGCTGCTGATCGTCGTTCTCCGGACCGAGCACGGTCTCCGAGCTGCAGCCGGAGACGAAGAGCACGAGCAGGGAAATCACGAGGAAAAACGGCTTCATCCATCCTCCTTTCGGCCGCTTGGGCGGCCGATGTATCCTGCTGCACGACTTGTGCCCGATCCCGCGGACCTGTACAATGCAGAGTCTAGGGGCAAGGCGTTAATAATCCGTTATCTCCCGTTATCTCCCTTGGGGACGGCCCCTGCGACGTCCATGAGCGACCCGTGATCCAGCTTCGGACCCTGGGCGGCCTCCAGCTCCGCGACCGGCGGGGCCGGGACCTCTGCGGCCGGCTCCAACCCAAGCGGCTGGCCCTCCTCGTCTACCTGGCGCACCCGCCGCGCCGGTTCCACCGGCGGGATTCCCTGCTCGCCCTCTTCTGGCCGGAGCTCGGCTCGGCCGGCGCCCGGAACTCCCTGCGCCAGGCCCTCTTCTCGCTCCGCCAGACGTTCGCCCAGGGGGTGCTCGCCGGGCGCGGCTACGAGGAGGTCGCGGTCACGGACCTCCTCGGGTCCGACGTCGTGGCCTTCGAATCGGCCGTCGCGGCCGGGGAGATGGAGCGCGCCCTCGAGCTCTACCGGGGGCCCTTCCTGGAGGGGTTCCACGCCCAGAACGTGGCCCGCGAGTTCGAGGACTGGCTGGAGACCGAGCGGGTCCGCCTCCGCCAGCGGGCGGTCGGCGCCGCCCTCGCGCTGGTCGAGCGGGAGGAGTCGCGGGGGAACCTGACGGCCGGGATCCGCTGGGCCAGGAAGGCCGCCCGGCTGGACCCGGACAACGAGACCATCCTCCGGAAGCTGGTCGATCTCCTGGACCGGGCCGGGGACCGGGCGGGCGCCGTCCGGGCCTTCGAGGCCTTCGCCCAGCGGGCCCGCACGCAGTACGACATCGAGCCGGACGACCAGACCCAGGCCCTGATCCGGGCGGTCCGGGCCCGCGAGGAGCCGGCCCCACCCTCCCCGACGGCCGGGCCCGGCGTCCAGGAGCCGCCGACCGCCTTCATCGGCCGGGAGCGGGAGCTCGAGCGGCTGGAACGGCTCCTCATGGATCCCGACGTCCGGCTCGTCACCCTGACCGGTCTGGGGGGCGCCGGGAAGACCCGTCTGGCGTTACGCCTCGCGCGGCGGATCGAGAACCGTTTCGGGGACGGCGTGGCGCGGATCGGCCTGGGGGACGTCCGGGAACCGGATCACCTGCTCTACGCGGTCGCCCGGGGCCTGGGGCTCATGGAGGACCACCGGCGGGGGCCGCGGGAGGCCCTCCGCGAGTTCCTGGCGGGTCGCGAGCTCCTCCTGGTCCTCGACGGGTTCGAGCGGGTCCGGGGGGCGGGCTCCGAGATCCTCGGGCTCCTCCGGGGGGCGCCCGGGCTCAAGGTCCTCGCGACGTCCAACGCCCCCCTCAAGCTGAGCGGGGAGCACGAGTTCCCCGTCCCCGCCCTGAGCCTTCCCGAGCCGAACGCCGGGGGCGTCCAGTTCCCGCTGAACTCGGAGGCGGTCGCGCTCTTCGCCGACCGGGCGCGGTCGGTACGCCCCGACTTCCGTCTGACGGCCGGGAACCTGCCCGCGGTCGCCGAGATCTGCGTGCGCCTGGACGGCCTCCCGCTCGCCATCGAGCTGGCGGCCGCCCGCGTCAAGATCCTGACACCCCAGGCGATCGCCGAGCGGCTCGACGAGCGGTTCGCGATCCTGACGGGCGGCTCGGCCGACCGACCCTCGCGCCACCGGACTCTCGAGGCCGCCATCGGCTGGAGCTACGAGCTTCTCCTGGAGAGGGAGCGGGCGCTCTTCCGTCGCCTGGGCGCGTTCGCGGGCGGGTTCGGCCTCGAGCTGGCGGAGCCCATCTTCGAGACGGAGGGGGTCTCCGCGGTCGACCTGATCGACGGGCTCGCCACCCTCGTGGACCACAGCCTCCTCCAGCAGCTCGAGACGGCGGGCGAGCCGACCTTCCGGATCCCCGACACCGTCCATGCCTATGCGGCCAAGCTCCTCGCCGAGACCGGCGAGGAGGAGGACGTGCGCCTCCGCCATGCCCGGAGCCTCCTCGCCTGGGTCGAGGCGGGCCAGCGCTGGTACTGCACGCCCGAGCAGGACGCCTGGTTCGGCCGTCTCGGATGCGAGCACGACAACGTCCGGCTCGCCCTGCGCTTCGCCCTGGATCGCAAGGACGCCGCCCTGGCGGTCCGGCTGGGAGCCGCCCTGTGGCCCTTCTGGTGGTCCTGCGGCTATCTGGCCCAGGGCCGGTCCTGGATCGAGGAGATCCTGGCGATCCGAGGCCGCACCCCGAGGGCGGCCCGCGCCAAGGCTCTCCTCGGGGCCTCCTGGATGGCCGCCGCGGCGGCCGACCACGAGCAGGCGGCCGAGCGGGCCAGGGAGAGCGTGGCCCTCTACCGGGCGGCCGGCGACACCCGGGGCCACCTGCGGGCCCTGGAAACGCTCGGGTTCGTGTACCTGGAGGCCGGCCGGATCGAGGACGCGGAATCCGCATTTCGCACCTGCCTCGAGGGCAGCCAGGCCGCGGGAGACGATCGCCGGCGAGCGATCGCCCTGAACGCCCTCGGGCAGGTGGCGATCCGCCGCGGCGACGACCGGGCCGCCGAGGCGTTCCTGAAGGATGGCGTGGACCTGGCCCGTCAAAGAGGGCTGGCGGTCGAGATCGGTCAGGGGCTCCTGTTCCTGGGGGAGCTCGCGCTGCGCGCGGGCGAGCTCGATCGGGCGACCCATCTCTTCAACGAGGCGCTCGCGATCTACCGCGGGGCGGGCCAGAAGGTGAACATCGCCTGGGCCCTCTCGAGCCTCGGCCGGGTCCTGGTCGAGCGCGGCCAGGTTGCGAGCGCCCGCCAGGCCCATGCCGAGGCCCTGCCCCTCTTCCAGGAGCTCGGGTACCTGCGCGGGATTGCCCGCAGCGTGGCCGGCTTCGCGCAGATCGCCCTGGCCCAGGGCGACGCCAGGCGCGCGGCCCGGCTCCTGGGCGGAATCGAGTTCCTGCTCGAGCGCTCGGGCGACCACCTCCCGCCCGACGACGGAGCGTTCGTCGGGACCCTCGAGACGACCGCCCGCGAGCGGCTTCGGAAGGCCACCTACTCGACCGCCCGGCAGGAAGGCAGTGCCTTGAGCGCCGACGCCCTGGTCGCGCTCGCCCTCGCCGAGGAACCCGTCGCCAAGAGGCAGGCGCTGGGCTGATCGACGATCTCTGGCTGACCCGCTTTCTCCTCCAGCGGGCTCTGGCTCTCGTCTACCTGATCGCCTTCCTGGCCGCGGCGAACCAGTTCCGGGGGCTCCTCAGCTCGCGCGGGCTTCTGCCCGTGCCCCAGTACCTCGCCAGGCGGGGATTCCGCGAGGCGCCGTCCCTCTTCCAGATCCGCTACTCGGACCGCCTGGCCCTGGCGCTCGCGTGGGCCGGGGTCCTGCTGTCGGCGGTCGCCCTGACGGGGCTCTCCGAGCGGTTCGGGACCCCCCTCAGCATGGCGGTCTGGCTCTCCCTGTGGGTCCTCTACCTCTCGTTCGTCAACGTCGGCCAGACGTGGTACGCCTTCGGCTGGGAGACCCTGCTCCTCGAGGCCGGCTTCCTGGCGGTTTTCCTCGGCGGCGCCGGGAGCGAGCCGCCCGAGGTCGTCGTCTGGCTCTACCGATGGCTCCTCTTCCGGGTCATGTTCGGGGCGGGCCTGATCAAGATGCGGGGGGACCCCTGCTGGCGGGACCTGACCTGCCTGTACTACCACTACGAAACCCAGCCGTTGCCCAACCCTCTCTCCTGGTTCCTCCACGGATCGCCCAAGGTGATCCACAAGGCCGGGGTGGTCTTTACGCATGTCGTCCAGCTCGTGGTCCCGTTCGGCTACTTCCTGCCGGCGCCCGCGTCGTGGGTGGCGGGCGGGCTGACGGTGCTGTTTCAGGGGTCGTTGATCCTGAGCGGGAACCTGTCGTGGCTGAACCACCTGACCCTGGTGCTCGCGATCGCGTGCTTCGACGACAGGGCGCTCTCGTGGCTACCCTTGCGCGTGCCGGAGGTCGGGCCGCGGGCCCTGCCGCACGAGATCCTGGTGTGGGCCTTGTTGGTGTTGGTGGTGGTGCTGAGCGTCCGCCCCGTCCGGAACCTCTTCAGCCGCCGCCAGCTCATGAACGCCTCGTTCGAGCCCTACCACCTGGTCAACACCTACGGCGCCTTCGGCTCGATCACCCGCCGGCGGTTCGAGATCGTGATCGAGGGGTGTCCTGACCGCGATCCAGGCCCCGACAGCGAGTGGCGCGAGTACGAGTTCAAGGCGAAGCCGGGGCGTCTGGGGCGGCGGCCGCCGATCGTGGCGCCGTATCACCTGCGGATCGACTGGCTCATGTGGTTCGCGGCGATGGGGTCCCACCATGGGCATCCATGGTTCGTGCCGCTCCTGGTCAAGCTGCTGGAGGGGGACCGGGCCGTGCTCGGGCTCCTCGGGCGGAACCCGTTCCCCGACGGGCCGCCGCGAGTGGTGCGGGCGCGGCTCTACCTCTACCGCTTTACGTCACCCGAAGAGCGGCGCGAGACGGGAAACTGGTGGAAGCGGGAACGGGTGGGAGAGTACGTCCCCGCGATCGGGCTGAGGTGAGGTAGACGCATTTAGAGCCGGCTCTCCCGCAC
>DATEDS010000236.1:0-2180 GCA_035281565.1 Gemmatimonadota bacterium | reverse complement strand
GATCGAGGACGCACCGGCGGTCTCGGGCGAGGCTACGACGGCCACGGGAGACAGGAGATCGTGGATCGCCGTCCGAAGGCGGGTCACCGACACCGAGTGGCGCCCCGAGGAAGCGCTGCTCGAGATCCTGGGGCCCGGGGCGAAGCGCTTCCGCGTACGGGCCGTCTTCCCCGGCGAGGTGATGGGCGAGCCGACGCCGTGGTTGGAGGTCACGCTCGCGGCGCTCGTCGAGGACGCCGAGGAGACATCCTGGAGGGGCGCCCCCTTCCGGCTGGCCTCGACCCTCTCCTCGTCGCCCGCGATGTCCTCGCTCCACCCGCTCGCGCGGGGCGATCCCACTCCGGGCCAGGGGGGACAGCTCTCGATCAGCCTGATGAGCACGACCACCACGATCGCCTCGGACTTCGAGGACCCTCCGCCCCTGACCCGCCTCCAGCTCTCGACCCAGACCGACCTCCGGGGGCAGGGGTTCGACCAGCAGGCGACCGCGGACCTCTCGGGAAGCCATGACATCGAGGACCCGTGGCACGCCCGCGAGGAGAGCCGCAACTGGGTGACGCGGTTGGGCGCGACTCAGGGCGGCTTCCGCGAGGAGGCCATGCTGGGGTTCGCGCCGCCGTCCTTCTTCGATCAGACCCAGTTGCTTACCGTGACCGGTTCGGGCGGGGGACTCCAGGGGACCTTCGGCTCACCGGCGGGGCGGGTCGCCTACTACCGCTCGGTGGACCTGAGCGCCAACGGGAGCTTCAGCGCCTTCGAGCCCGAGGTCAGGGCGGCCGCCTACGAGGCCTCCGATGCCGCGGGCCGCTTTCTCTTCCGCACGATGTGGCTCGACGTGACCGACCCCGCGACCGAGGGCTTCTCGTCCGGCGGCGAGGGACGCGCGCTGGGCGTGATCGGGGCCGCCGACTTCGGGCCCCACCTCCGAATCCTGGGCGAGGCGGCGGGCGGCGACTTCGAGCCCGGCCAGGGGAGCTTCGAGACGGCCCGGGATGGCCAGGCCTTCCGGCTCTCTCTGGGGGGCACGGTCGGCACCTTCGGCTACGGCTTGACCGCCGGGCGGACGGGGGAGGGGTTCGTGAACCCCGCCAACCGCGGGTTCACTCCGGCCGGCATTTCCGACCGGACGCACGCCGAGCTCACGCTCCAGAAGGCTCTCGGCCGGGCCTCCTTGTCGGGCGCCTACCGCCACGTCCGGGGCGGGATTGCCGAAGCGGCCGGTGATCCCGGGACGACCGAGAACGGCGCCACGGTCCAGCTCGCCCTCCCGATCGGGCAGCGGGTCTCGGTCACCGCCGGCGGCAACGTGGTCGGCCAGCGCGGCGACGCGCTCGACGATCTGGGGCTTCCCGCGACCGATCGGACCCAGAGGGGGCTCGATCTCGGAGTCACCGAGCGGCTGGGGCCGTTCAGCCTCACCCAGGCCCTGAACTGGCAGGACCTCGACGACGAGATCCAGCCCCTGAGCGAGCAGACCGTGACCGGGTTGAACGTCGCGGCGAGCGGCACCCTCACGAGCTTTTTGAACCTCGCGACCAGCGTCGCCCACACGCGCAACAAGGCCGCTCCCGAGATCGGCACCACCCGCCAGTTCCTGGTCTCGCTCCAGCCCGCGCTCACGCTCGCCAGGCTGTGGCTCACGGTGACCCCGCGGACGGCCTGGACCCGGGTCAGGAACGACCTGGACCAAAGCCGCTTCCGGACCGACCAGTACCAGCTCGTCGCTCGCTGGTCTCCCCCGTGGCTCGGCGCGCTCATGAACCTCGAAGTGGCCAGCGACTGGAACCGGAGCTGGAGCCACCTCGACCCCGAGCCGCCCGACTTCGACCGCCAGACGGTCGTGACCCTCACCCTCAACTGGCGGGCGGATCGGGTGTGGCCGGCCCAAGGGCCGGCGGCCGCCACGCCGCTCCAGGTGGCGTCGGCCGCGGCCCGGCCCTGACGAGGCTGCCTTAACCTCCCCTTAACCCTACCCGAACACCGGCGTCTATGCTGCGGGCATGGAGAGGATCGGGATAGGATTCTTCCTCGTCGCGACAGGGATCGCGGTCACCGTATCCTGTGGCTCGGATTCGCCGTCGGGACCGGACACGGAAGGGCCAATCGAGCAGAGTCAGCTGGAGTGCGAGGAACGCGGCTTCCCGTGCTCCCTCTCCGAAGTTCCCATCGAGATCCTGGAG
>DATEDS010000235.1:0-2938 GCA_035281565.1 Gemmatimonadota bacterium | reverse complement strand
GGGTCGTGGACGAGGCGGTCTGGAAGCTGGTCCTCGAGACCCACGTCAAGCGCGGGAGGGTGCCCGACGCGGTCCCGGTCGTTCCGCTCGCCGGGCACCACGTCTTCGTATGCGTTCACGGTCGCCGCGACGAGCGGTGTGGCTGCTGGGGGCCATCCGTCGTCGAGGCTCTCCGCGCGGCGTGCGCCAGAGGGGACCTCGATGTCCCGATACGGGCGACGAGCCACGTCGGCGGTCACAAGTATGCCGGCAACGTGATCGTGTACCCGGAAGGCGTATGGTACGGGTACGTGCGTCCGGAGGACGCCGAGCGGCTGGTACGCGAGCATCTGGCGGGCGGCCGGGTGGTCCGGGACCTCCTGCGCGGACGGATGGAAACCCTGCCGTTAGGTTCGAGCCATCCATGACGGCCCCCCTGACCATGCTGACCGAAGAGGAGCGCCTGTTCGCCGACACCGTCCGGCAGTTCGCCGAAGACCGGATCCGGCCGCGAGTCCAGGCCATGGACGAGGCTGGCCGGCTGGATCCCGAGATCATCCCGCCCTGCTTCGAGCTCGGCCTCATGGGGATCGAGATCCCGGAGGAGCATGGCGGGAGCGGCGGATCCTTCTTCCTGGCGTGTCTCGCGGTCGAGGAGCTCTCGCGCGTCGATCCGTCGGTCGGTGTCTTCGTCGACGTCCAGAACACGCTCTTCAACAACTGCCTGCTGCGGTGGGGGACGCCGGAGCAGATCGCCCGCTTTGGACCGCGGATGGCGACGGACACCGTCGGCGCCTACGCGCTTTCCGAGGCGTCCAGCGGCAGCGATGCGTTCGGGCTCCGGACGCGCGCCGAGAAGACCGGCGACCGCTACCGTTTGAACGGGGCCAAGCTGTGGATCACGAACGGGGCCGAGGCCGGCGCCTTTGTCGTGTTCGCGACCGTCGACCCCGCGGCCGGCTACAAGGGGATCACGGCGTTCCTCGTCGAGCGCGGGTTTTCAGGCTTCAAGGTGGGGAAGAAGGAGGACAAGCTCGGGATCCGGGCCTCCTCCACGACCGAGCTCCTGCTGGAAGATTGTGAAGTTCCCGTGGAGAACGTGCTGGGCGAGGCCGGCAAGGGATATCGGGTGGCCATCGAGACCCTCAACGAGGGCCGGATCGGGATCGGCGCCCAGATGGTAGGGTGCGCGCGGGGCGCCCTCGACGCCGCGCTCGCGTACAGCCGGGAGCGGGAGGCGTTCGGCCGGTCCATCTTCGAGTTCCAGAAGGTGCAGTTCGACCTGGCCCAGATGGCCACCGAACTCGAGGCGGCGCGGCTCATGGTCCGGAACGCCGCCCGGCTCAAGGATGCCGGCCAGCCGTTCCTCAAAGAAGCGGCCATGGCGAAGCTGTATTCGTCCCAGGTGGCCGAGCGCGTGACGAGCGCCGCGGTGGAGATCTTCGGGGGCTACGGATACACGCGCGACTACCCGGTCGAGAAGCTCTACCGCGACGCCAAGATCGGGAAGATCTACGAGGGGACGTCGAACATGCAGCTCGCCACGATCGCCAAGGCGCTCGCCGGGTGACGGCGGATCGTCTTCACTCGCGGACCTGAATCGAACCGCGTATACTGGCTTCATTGTGCAAGACGTCATCTCTTTCCAGCCACGAGTCGATCGTCACAAGGAGGAATCGCTGTGTCCACGTTCCTGAACCTCTTCTCGGTCGGGCTGATGGCGGTTTCCACCACTCCCGCCGACACGGTGCCGCTCTACGAGGACCTCGGTGATCACCACTACGAGATCTCGACTCAGAACCCGCTGACCCAGCAGTACTTCGACCAGGGTCTCCGGCTGGTGTGGGCGTTCAACCATGCCGAGGCGATACGCGCCTTCCAAGAGGCGGCGCGACTGGATCCCGACTGCGCGATGTGCTGGTGGGGAATCGCCTACGCGTACGGGCCCAACATCAACGCCCCGATGGACTCGACGAGCGGCGTGGCCGCCTGGAACGCGGTCCAGGAGGCGCTCGCCCGGAAGGACCACGCCAGCGAACGCGAGGCGGCGTTCATCGACGCCGTCGCCCAGCGCTACGCGGAAGTGCCCCCGGCCGAGCGGGTCGCCCTCGATTCGGCGTGGGCTCGCGCCATGGACGAAGTGGTCGAGCGCTTTCCCGACGACCTGGAAGCGGCCACCGTGTCCGCCGACGCCCGCATGAACCTGAGCCCATGGAACTACTGGACGCCAGAGGGCGAGCTGCGCCCGGGACACGACGTCACCCTGGACCGGCTGGAGCGGGCGATCGCGGCGGACTCGACCCACCCGGGGGCCTGTCACCTCTTCATCCACGCCGTAGAGGCGGCCGAGCCCGAGCGCGCAGTCCCCTGTGCCGAGCGTCTGGCGAGCCTCATGCCCGGTGCGGGCCACATCGTCCACATGCCCGCCCACATCTACATCCGGGTGGGTCGCTACGACGACGCGATCCAAGCCAACCTGCACGCCGTCCATCAGGACGAGACGTTCATCATGGACACGGGGCCGACCGGCATCTACCCGGCCTTCTACTATCCGCACAACTACCACTTCCTGTCGTTCGCGTCGATGCACGCCGGACAGGGCGATAGAGCGCTCGAAACCGCCCGCGAGGCGGCCGCGAAGATGGATCAGGGTCTGGCGCGACAGTTCGGTCCGGAGGCGGCGCGGATGCTCGCTCACCCGCACCTCACCCTGATTGCCTTCGGTCGCTGGGAGGAGACGCTGGCGGAGCCGATCCCGCCGGCCGACATCCCGTTCGCGGCCGGACTCGCCCACTACGCACGCGGCGTGGCGAGCGCCGCACTGGAGCGGCCGGACGAGGCGCGGGCGGAGCTCGACTCGGTGAGCAGGATCGCCCCGCAGTTCACCGAGGGTTGGCCGTCGACGGTCATGCAGATCGCCATCCACTCCCTGAACGGGGACATCGCGTACCGCAAGGGG
>DATEDS010000234.1:0-2535 GCA_035281565.1 Gemmatimonadota bacterium | reverse complement strand
CGCGAACCGCGATTTCAGGACCATCCGGACCCTCCTCCCCTATCTGTGGCCGAAGGCGGAGCCCGGGCTGCGGGTGCGGGTCGTGCTGGCGCTGGCGTGCCTCCTGGCGGCGAAGGTCGCCACCGTCTACGTCCCGATCCTCTACAAGCGCGCGATCGACGTCCTCGCACCGGAGGAGCCGGGCGCCGTCATCCTGGTGCCGGTCGCCCTCATCATCGCCTACGGCATCGTCCGGATCGCCTCGGCCGCGTTCGCCGAGCTCCGGGACGCCTTCTTCGCCAAGGTGGGGCAGCGCGCGATCCGGCGGGTGGCACTCGAGACTTTCGGCCACCTGAACCGTCTCTCGCTCCGCTTCCATCTGGACCGCCGGACGGGCGGCGTCGCGCGGGCGATCGAGCGCGGGACGAGCGGCATCGAGTTTCTGCTCTCGTTCATGCTGTTCAACATCCTGCCGACCCTGCTCGAGATCGCGCTCGTCTGCGGGATCCTTTGGCGACTCTACTCGGCCAGTTTCGCGCTCGTGACGTTCGTCACCATCGCGATTTACATCGCGTTCACGATCCTGTTCACCGAATGGCGCACCAAGTTCGTGCGCATCATGAACGAGACCGATACCGAGGCGAGCGCGCGGGTCGTGGACGCGCTCCTCAACTACGAGACCGTCAAGTACTTCGGAAACGAGGAGTACGAAGCCGCCCGTTTCGACCGGGCGTTACAGGACCACGAGCGGGCGGCGGTCAAGACGAAGACCACGCTCTCGATGCTGAACATCGGCCAGGGACTGGTCATCGCGGTCGGGCTGACCGTGATCATGCTGATGGCAGCACGCGGCGTCGCGCGGGGCGGGCTCACCGTGGGCGATTTCGTGCTCGTCAACACGTACCTGATCCAGCTCTACCAGCCGCTCAACTTCCTGGGGTTCGTCTACCGCCAGATCAAGCAGTCGCTGATCGACATGGAGAGCATGTTCGCGCTCCTCGAGGAGAACGTGGAAGTGCAGGATGCGCCGGGCGCCCGGCCGCTGGAAGTGCCGCGCGGGGAGGTCGAGTTCGAGGAGGTCGCGTTCGGCTACGACCGAAAGAGGCCGATCCTGACCGAGATTTCGTTTGCCGTCCCGTCGGGCAGGCGGGTGGCGATCGTCGGCCCGAGCGGAGCCGGGAAGTCGACGATCTCGCGGCTCCTCTTCCGGTACTACGACGTCGACCGGGGCACGATCCGGATCGACGGCCGGGACATCCGGGAGGTGACCCAGGCGAGCCTCCGGGCGGCGATCGGGATCGTCCCCCAGGACACGGTTCTCTTCAACGACACCATCTACCACAACATCGCCTACGGGCGCCCCGAGGCGACGCCCGCCGAGGTCGAGCGGGCGGCCCGCCTGGCGCGGCTCCACGACTTCATCGTCTCGCTCCCGGAAGGGTACGAGACCAAGGTCGGCGAGCGCGGGTTGAAGCTCTCGGGCGGGGAGAAGCAGCGGGTCGCGATTGCCCGGACCCTCCTCAAGGACCCCCCCATCCTCATGCTGGACGAGGCGACGTCCGCGCTCGACACGCGGACCGAGAAGGAGATCCAGGCGAGCCTGGACGAGGTGGCGCGGGGCCGGACCACCCTCGTCATCGCGCATCGCCTGTCGACCGTCGTCGACTCGGACGAAATCGTGGTGCTCGAAGCGGGCCGGATCGTTGAACGGGGACGCCACGGGGAGCTCCTGGCCCGGGAGGGCGTGTACGCGGAGATGTGGCGCCGGCAGCAGGAGGCCGCGACGGACGAAGCGACGCCGGAGGACCTCGAGCGATTGGCTACTCGGTGATCAAGGGCCCGACCGTGCGGACGGCCCTCGTCGCGTGGCTCCTCGCCCTCAGTGCCTGCGCCGGTTCCAGGGATCGTGCCTCAGTCGTGACGGAGCCGGCGGTGCTTCCCATGGTCGCCGATCGACTGTTGTTCGGCCGCGCCGTCCCCGACGGCGGCCTCGTGTCCGACGAGGATTGGCAGGCCTTTCTCGACGAGGTGGTCACGCCGAAGTTCCCCGAGGGTCTCACGGTGTGGCGCGCGGAGGGCCAATGGGCGGACCCGCTGGGCGTTCTCGTCGAGGAGCCGGTCCTCGTGATCGAGATCGTGCACCCGGCGAGCGCGCGGGCCGACTCGGCCATGGCGGCCATCGCCGAGGAGTACCGGCGGCGCTTCCATCAGGATGCGGTCCTGCGCGTCACCACCGACGCCAGCGTCCATCTGTTCGAGTGAGCGGGACGGCTACTCGGGCCCCCGGGACCGTTTGGCCGCGATCCGCCCCGTCATCAGGCCCGCCAGGACGCTCCCCGAAAGAGACGCCGCGAGATCCCCGACCGTATCTCCGTAGGTCAGGTGGAGACCGGTCCGGCCGCTGATCATGATCAAGTATTCGAGGATCTCCCACAGGACATGCGTCACCGATCCGAACCCTATGCAGAGGGCGGTCGTGATCCAGGGGGCGAGGCGGAGCCGGAGGAGGAGCGCACCCACGGCCAGGACCAGGAACATCCAGGTCACCGCGTGCGC
>DATEDS010000233.1:0-2472 GCA_035281565.1 Gemmatimonadota bacterium | reverse complement strand
GACGAAGAGCCGGATGACCTCCCGGGCCACCGGCTCGGCGCGCTCGCCGGCCTGGGCCTCGGCGCGCGCGAGAGAGACGTAGACGTCGCCGAGACTACCGCCGGCGGCCTCGGGGTCGTAGGGGAAGGCGAGCACGTCGGTCGGGGCGTCGATCCCGCGGAAGCGGTGATTGAGATCCGTCAGTTCCGCGTCTCCGGTCAGGACGCAGTGGATCTCGCCTTCCACGCCGACCCACTCCGATTCCAGCAGGCGGGCCAGGCGTCCGCCGGGAAACGGCTCCAGATCAGCCGGGGGCGCGACCGACGGATGGAACCGAACGCGGATCCGCACCGGTGTGGTCCTGGACTTCGGGGGCGTGGAGGGAGACGGACGGGTAGTCGAGGCGCTGATGGTGCATGCCGCACAGGACCCCGATGAACTTTTCCTGCACCGTGGCAAGGTCGCGGAAGGTGAGGTCGGCGTCGTCGAGCTGGTGCTCCTCGAGCTTGAGCTCGACGATCCTCCGTACCACCTCCTCGAACCGTTCGGGCGAGGGATCTCGAACGACGCGGCTGGCCGCCTCCACCGAGTCGGCCAGCATGACGACTGCGGTCTCCTTCGTCCGTGGCCGGGGGCCCGGGTAGACGAAATCTCCGAGCGTGGCCGGCTCGATCCGCCCCTCCCTCTCGGCCTGGTGCCAGAAGTAGGACAATCGGGTCGTGCCGTGGTGCTCGCGGATGAA
Organism: Gemmatimonadota bacterium; assembly: GCA_035281565.1. GTDB lineage: Bacteria > Gemmatimonadota > Gemmatimonadetes > JACCXV01 > JAHWKZ01 > DASRVA01. The sequence continues at coordinate 1,751 of DATEDS010000233.1, read as the reverse complement.
ATCGACCACGCTCTCCGGCAGCCCGGCCGCGCGGGCCATCACGACGCCCTCGCTCACGTGCCGAGAGACGATCCGCGCGCTCGCTGCGGGACGCAGCGACTGGTGCGGGTTGACGCCGTCACGCTGGTTCTCGACGAAGTACTCGGGACGTCGGATCTTCCCGATGTCGTGGTAGTACGCCCCGACCCTGGCAAGAAGCGAGTTCGATCCGATCCCCTCGGCCGCCGCCTCCGCCAGATTCCCGACCACCACCGAGTGGTGGAAGGTACCCGGGGCCTCGACCAGGAGCTGCTTGAGGATCGGCCGGTTCAGGTCGGCCAGCTCCAGCAGGGTCAGATCGGTCGTCCTCCCGGAGGCCCACTCGAGGATCGGCAGGAGGCCCATCGCGATGAACACGGACAGGGCCGCGCTCAGCGCGCCCCATGCCAGCCCCACTGCGAGGTCGAGCGGTGTCCAGAGATGGACGAGCGCGAGCGCCCCGAGAGCGATGGTGTGGCCCACGATGATGAACAGCAACGACTCGTAGAACTGGGTCCGCCGGCGGATTCTCCGCACGCTCCAGGCGCCGGCCAGGCCGCCCAGGAGCCCGGTCCAGAGGACCGGGAAGCCCAGTTCCACCTGGGCCACGATGAGCACCGACAGGAAGAGCGTCGTCGCGACGCTCAGCCGCGCGTCCCACAGGATCGCGACCAGGATCGAGCCCAGGGCCACGGGAGCCGCGAAGTCGGGCATCGTCTCGACCCGCTCGGCGAACGCGGCCAGGCCGATCACCAGCGCCCAGACGGCGGCCAGGACCGCCAGCGCCCGGTAGTCGTCGAACACGTCGCGCCGGTACTGGAACAGGTAGAACCCGTAGAGCAGGAGGATGGCGACCCCGACCGCGAACCCCCCCAGACCCGCGCGCAGATCGTCGCCCGAGAAACCGGCGTGACGCCGATCGAGCTCCTGCCTCAGGCTGGCCACCTTCTCGACCTGCTCGGGGGTCACCCGCGTGTGGGCGGCCACGATCAGCTCGCCGCGCAGCACCTCTCCCGCGTACGGGCTCACCGAGCGCCGCGCCTCGTCCCGCCTGGCGGTGGTCAGCGAGGGCCGGGCTTCGAGGCTCGGGGCCATCAAGGCCGGCAGGAGGTCGAGGACGAGGCGCCGGATCTCGGGATCGAGACGCTCGGCGTGCCGGGCCAGGGACGGGACGTCGGCTCCCGGCTCGAGGAACGTGAGGTCGTCCCGCGACACGATCACGGCTGGCCCGTCCGGCGAGCGGATCTCGAGCTGGGTGCCGACGATGGACGTGGCCTCCCGCGCATCCAGCAGCCAGCTCTCCCCGTACACGGCCGGGAGGACCCGCCCCGCGAACTCCAGGACCCGGTCCCGCACCTCCGGGTCGGCCAGCGCGCGAAGCTCCGAGGCCCTCAGATCGACGGCCCGACCGTCCACCCTGGCCAGCTCGGGCAGACGCGCCGGCATCGATTCCGCCGGGGTTCCCGCGAAGCGGCCCAAGAAGACCTCGATCGCGGCCAGCGCCGTATCCGCCGCCGCCGGACGGACGGCGTAGACGGGCGGCACCGAGGCTGCCGCCTGCTCGCGCAGCCGTGCCAGCTCCTGCTCGTCGCGGCGGACCGGGTAGTCGAACGGCGCGAGCAGGTCCTCCGAGGCCACCGCGCCGACCCGTACCACCGGTACGTCGTAGCCTCCCGCTGGCGGGAAGAGAACGAGCGTGAATCCCGCCACGAGGGCCACCAGGAGGAGCCGGA
>DATEDS010000232.1:0-3389 GCA_035281565.1 Gemmatimonadota bacterium | reverse complement strand
CCGGCCGGCGCGCCTCGCGGAGGGCGAGGAAGAAGGCGAGGACGCCGGCCACGACGTGGAGGCCGGCCGACCCCAGGATCCAGCGTCGGAGGCCGGGGGCGGTTGTCATGCGGACGATCTACTCGAAGTCCGGGGGCGGTGGCTCCGTGACCAGGCCGACGTTCTCGAACCCGGCCGTCCGGAGGTGTCCCATGACCCGCATGACCCGGCCGTAGGTGTTGGATTCGTCGGCCCGCACGTAGACCCGCGCCAGCCCGCGGCTCTGGCGGACCTGCCGGAGGACGTCGGAAAGGGCCTCCGGCCGCACCTCGGCTCGGTCGATGAACACCCTTCCCTCCGCGTCGACCGTGACCATGATCGCCTCGGACTGCGGGAGCGGCGCGCTCTCCGTCTCGGGCACCCGCACCTCGAGGCCGCTCATCGAGATCGGCGCGATGATCATGAACATGATGAGGAGCATGGTCGCCACGTCGACCAGCGAGGTGACATTGATCTCCGCCATGAGTCCGTGCTCGCGTCGGAGGGGTCTCGGCATCGGCTAGCCTCGCCTCTCCCGGACGATCAGGTTGATCAGCTCGCTCGAGAAGTGGGAGAGCTCGTCGTCGACCTCCTTGATCTGGCTGACGAAGTAGTTGTAGCCGATCACCGCGGGAATCGCGACCGCGAGGCCGGCCACGGTCGTGATCAGGGCCTCGGCCACCCCTGGCGCCACGACGTTGATGTTCCCGGAGCCCCGGAGGCCGATCTGGAGGAAGGCGTCCATGACGCCCCAGACCGTTCCCAGAAGGCCGAAGAAGGGTGCCACCGTGCCGGTCGTGGCCAGGAACGGCAGCCCCTCCTCGAGCGCCTCGACCTGCTGGGCGGCCTCGCGCTCGAGCGCCATGTGGACCGACTCCTTCTCGAGGATCGTGATCGCCGTCGCCCCGCGAGGCGGAGCGGCCACGCCCCCCAACCCATCATCGGCTTCGGCGGCGGGGCGCTGGCTCAGGTGCTTGAGCTCCCGGATCCCCGCCTTGAACACCTCGGTCAGCGGGTTGGTCGGGATGGCGAGCGCGGTCTGATACGCTTCGGCGAGGCTCGCCCGGTGCTCGAAGGCGTGGAAGAATTGCGTCCGCTTGCTGCGGAGCCCCCGGAACATGAAGAGCTTCTTCAGGATGATCGCCCACGAGACGATCGAGAAGACGAGGAGGATGATCAGAATGGCCTTGGCCACCCAGTCGCTCGTCATGACCATGTTCCAGATGGTCGGATCGGCGGCCAGGCCGCGCGTGCCGGCCTGAAGCAGCGCTGTCATCGGCTCTCCTCCGTAGGTACGGTATCGGATCGCATGGTCCGTTCGAGATGCTCGAGGGTACGCCCGAGACCCTCGTCGAGATCGACCTCTGGACGCCACCCCAGCTCGTGCCCGGCCCGCGAGGCATCGAGGACGCTGCGATGGAGCTCGCCCGCACGGGCGGGCGCGCGCCGGATCTCGACCTCGCGGCCGGCCAGCGCCATCAGCCGCTCGGCCAGCTCGTTCACGCTCGTACCCCGTCCCGTGCCGATGTTCCAGGCCCGGGAGCCGAGGTCGGCGAGCGCCGGAAGCGGCCGCGAGCTGGCGAGCCAGTTGGCCTCCGCGACGTCGCCCACGAAGACGTAGTCCCGCTCCTGCGTGCCGTCGCCGAAGATCGTGATCGGCTCGCCCTCCAGCATGCGCGACCCGAAGATCGCGACGACCCCCGCCTCGCCGTGCGGCGACTGCCGGGGGCCGTAGACGTTGCTGTACCTGAGCGCCGCGTACTCGAGGCCGTGCACCCGGGCGTAGTAGTGGAGGTACTGCTCGCCGGCCAGCTTGGTTACCCCGTACGGGGAGAGCGGCAGGAGGGGATGGGTTTCGTCGGTCGGGATCCGGCCGGGCTCTCCGTAGACCACGCCGCCCGACGAGATGTAGACGATCCGCGCCACGCCGTGCTTCCGCGCGGCCTCGAGCACGTTCAGGAGCCCGAGCACGTTGGTCCGGGCATCCCGCGCGGGGTCCGCGACCGACACCCGGACGTCGATCTGGGCCGCGTGGTGGTTGACGAGGTCGAAGCGGCCCTCGTCGAAGACCTGCTCGAGGCCCGGATCGGCGACGTCCATCTGGACGAACCGGGCACCCTCCGGCACGAGCCCTCGCCGGCCGGACGAGAGGTCGTCCACGACCGAGACCTCGCACCCTTCCGCCAGGTACCGGTCGGCGACGTGCGAGCCGATGAAGCCGGCCCCGCCGGTGACGAGCACGCGGGCGGGGCGATGTCGCTCGGAAGCGATCGGCGTTGTCCTCTTCAGGGTTGCACGGATGAGCCGTGCAATATGCGGCTCCATCGCCGCTGGCTCAACCCGTCGAGGCGGTCTAAATTGTGATTCCGTTTCACGTCCGCCCCATCATCATATCCGATCGGAGACAGGCATCATGGCCAGAGAGTGCTACATCTGCGGCAAGGCCGCCCAGTCGGGCAACACGGTGAGCCATGCCAACAACAAACGGCGTCGGCGGTTCGAGCCGAACCTCCAGACCGTCCGCGCGATGGTCGAGGGGGCGCCGCGCCGGATCCAGGTCTGCGCGAGCTGCATCCGGGCCGACCGGGTCGTCAAGGCCCGCTGAGGCCGGCCAGCAGGTCGATCACCCCCCGCCAGGCCCGGTCCTCCATGAGCAGGTTGTGGCTGAAGAGGGCGACCCCCGGGACGCCCTCCCCGGCCAGCTCACGGGCGGCGCGGCGCACCTCGTCGGGCCCGATCCCGTCGAGCCGGACGCCGATCCGGAGCCGTCCCCGGGGCACCGCGTCCGGGTAGGCGTCCACGACCTCCTCGATCGCCGCCGCGTCGTCCCGATAGACCATCGGAACCGCTTCGTCGAGGATCCCCCGCCCCAGCCATCCGACCCAGTCCTGACCGAAGCTCCGGCCGGCCACCTGGGGGACCGGGAGGACCGCGGCGCTCAGCCGCACAGCGGGCCGGACCGTGGCCAGGTCGTCCCGGATCAGCCCGACCAGATAGGAGACCGTCGCCGCCCCCCCGACGGGCGCCCACCCGGAAGGGTAGCGGATGTAGTCCAGATGGACCCCGTCCACCGGGTAACGCAGCACGAGCTCCAGGATGAAGCGCCGCAGCTCGGTTCGGACCTCGAGGACGGCCGGGTCGAGGAACCACCCTTCCCCGCGGAGCCCACGCCGGTCGAGCTCCGCGCGGGAAAGGGAGCGCATCGAGCGCCCCCCGGCGTCGGCCACGAACCAGTCGGGATGGCTCCGAAAGACGTGGCCGGCCCGCGGGGGCTCCTCGGCCGACCAGGCCAGCATGGCGTTGACCCACGCGTGGACCTCGATTCCGCGCGCGCGGGCCTCGGCCAGGGCCTCGCCGAACGGGTCCTCCCA
>DATEDS010000231.1:0-5265 GCA_035281565.1 Gemmatimonadota bacterium | reverse complement strand
GGCCGCAGCGCTCGATCGGCTCGACGGGGCGGGCGCTGGCAGGATAGAGGTCGCGCTGATCCTGGGATCCGGGCTCTCCGTCCTGGCCGAGCATCTCGAGGATCCGGTCAAGGTGCCGTACGCGGAGATCGCGGGATTCCCGCGCTCCACCGTCCCGGGCCACGCCGGCAATTTCGTCGTCGGATCGCTCGAGGGGCGCCGCGTGGGAATGGCGCAGGGCCGCCTTCACTACTACGAGGGGTACGCCGCGGCCGAGGTCGTGCTGCCGGTGCGGGTCCTGCGCGAGCTCGGCGCGCGGGCGCTCCTCGTCACCAACGCCGCCGGATCGCTGGACCGGCGCCGGCCGCCGGGAACCCTGATGGCGATCCGCGACCAGATCAACCTCCAGTTCGCCAACCCGCTGGCGGGCTCGCACCAGACGGGCCGCGCCGCGCGCATGATGGTCGAGCACACGGAGACGTACGATCCGCGCCTGCTGGGGCTCCTCCACCAGACCGCCCTCGCCGAGCGGATCCGGCTGCGCGAGGGGGTGTACGCGGGCCTGTCCGGTCCCAGCTACGAGACGCCGGCCGAGATCCGGTTCCTCCAGCGGATCGGGGCCGACGCCGTGGGGATGTCGACGGTGGGCGAGGCGGTCGCGGCCGCGGCGCTCGAGCTGCCGCTGGTCGGCGTCTCGCTCCTCACCAACTTCGCGTCGGGCCTCAGCCGGCGGCATCTCCACCACGAGGAGGTGACCGAGGTGGCCGAGCGGACGCGCCACCGGCTGGAGCGGCTGATCCGCGGCTTCCTCCGCCGGCTGGATGGAGGGGAGTGAACATTTCATGTCCGTGTGGCGTACGAGGAATGGCATGAACGCAACCCTCCTCCTCCGGACGCGGCTCGCCCGTCCGATCGCCACCGGGCTCTCGGTCGTCCTGCTCGCCTTATCGGCGGCCGCCGGGTTCCATCAGGGGGATCACGACGTCCTCGGCTGGCTCCCCGAGCAGTTCCACAGGCACGACTTCCGCTGGGCCGCGGAAGCTGACGGGGCGAAGGCGCCCCTGATCGACCACTGCCGGGCCTGCCATATCGGCCGGATGCTCGTCCGCCTCGCGCCACCCGCGCCGGCGATGCCCGAGGCGCCGGCCCCCGTCTTCGCGGCCTCCCCCCGGCCCTCTGCCGAGGCCCCGACCCGCTCCGACTTCCTCAGCGCTCCGCGCGCACCCCCGGCGAGCTAGTCGAGGTCCTTCCCGCCCGGGCGGCTCCGTCGGCCCGGTCACTCGACACGCTCACCCACGAGGGGGAGATGAATCCATGGAAGACGACGGTCGTCGTCGCGCTGCTTTCCAGCGCGACGCCGATCGGAGCCGCGCGGGCCCAGGAGCCCGTCGCGGCCGACACGACGGCAGTGGCCGATACGACGGCCCCGGCGGACACGATGGCGGCTGCCGACGCCGACACCACCGATAGCCTGGCCGAGATCGAGGCCAGACTCATGGGCGAGCTGGGCGCGGCGGACTCCGCCGCGGCCCCTGCCCGCGGGGGGAGCGGCGCGACGCTCAATCCGGACATCTCGCTGATCGCCGACTTCCTCGTCGACCTGAGCCCGGACGAGTCCACGCTCGAGGACGGAGACCGCTACCAGATCCGCGAAGTCGAGATCGGCGTCCAGGGGGCGGTCGATCCGTACTTCCGGTACGACGCGTTCCTCGGGCTTCACGGGGACGGGATCGAGCTCGAGGAGGCCTATGCCACGACGCTCGCGCTTCCCGCCAGCCTCCAGGCCCGGCTGGGGAGGTTCCTGCTTCCGTTCGGCAAGGTGAACCTGACCCACCGCGCCGAGCTGCCGATGTTCGACTATCCGCTCGTCCACCGCGAGTTCTTCGGCGAGGAAGGGTTCTCTTCGACCGGCGTGTGGGGGTCCTGGATCGGCGCGCCGCTCGGCTTCTTCCAGGAGCTGTCGGTCGTCGGCGCGGAGGGCATGGAGGCACATGAGCACGGCGAGGAGGAGCACGCGGAAGCAGCCCACGCGCTGCGCCCGGCGCAGGAGGAGGAGGAAGCTCACGGGGAAAGCCTCGGAGACGATCTCGGGGACAGGCTGTGGCTGGCCCACGTCAAGAACTCGCTGGACCTCACGCCCGCTTCCAACCTCGAGTTCGGCGGCTCGTGGGCGACCGCGGTCGTCGAGGAAGAAGATGCGCGGGCGCGAACCAACGTCTACGGGATCGACGTGACCTGGCGTTGGAAGCCACCCCAGTTCGCCAAGTACCGCTCGGCGATCCTGCAGGCCGAAACGATCTGGCGGAACGAAGCCGGTCCTCCGGAAACGAGGTTCGGGGCTTTTGGATACGCGCAGTGGCAACTGTCGCGACGCTGGTACGTGGGCGCCCGCGGCGACTGGGTGGAGCCACCCGAAGAGGATGGGACGCTTCGGGGTGGTCAGCTCCTCGTCAAATGGTTCCCTACCGAGTTCAGCCAGCTCCGGCTGGCCTACGAGCGCCAGGACCCCGAGGAGGGGGACGCGCTCGACCGGCTGATCTTCCAGACCACGTTCGCGCTGGGCCCGCACCGGCCCCACGCGTTCTGATGATGCGAAGGAGAATCGACATGGTTCGCACACCGAAGGTCGCGATCGCTGCGCTCGCACTGGCAGCGACCCTCTGGGGACCCGCAGGGCCCACGCCCGCCCGGGCGCAGGAGAGGATCCGGGTCGTGGCCACGCTGCCCGTCCTCGCCGAGCTCGTGAAGGCGGTGGGTGGCGACCGGGTGGAGGTGACCGCCATCGCCACCCCGCTCCAGGACCCGCACTTCGTCGACGCCAAGCCCTCGTACATCCTCGCTGCCGGCCAGGCGCAGCTCTTCGTGACCGCTGGAATGGACCTCGAGGTCGGCTGGGAGCCGCTGGTTCGCGAGGGATCGAGAAACGCGGCCATCCAGATCGGAGGGCCAGGCTACGTCGACGCCTCGGTCCACGTCCAGAAGCTGGGTGTCCCCTCTGGGCGGGTGGACCGCTCGCGTGGGGATGTCCATCCGTTCGGCAACCCGCACTACTGGCTCGATCCCTTGAACGCCGTGCCGCTGACCGCCGACATCGCGCTGGCCCTGACACGGGTCGACCCGGCGAACGCCGGTCTCTACAACGACCGGCGCCGAGACTTCCTCGCCGCCCTCGAGCGGCGGATGGCGACATGGCGGTCGAGGATGGCGCCGCTCCGGGGCCGGCCGGTCGCTTCCTATCACGAGTCGTGGGAGTATTTCGCGCGACGCTTCGGGCTGGAGATCGTCGGGACCCTGGAGCCCAAGCCGGGCATCCCGCCGTCCCCGTCTCACCTCGCCCAGCTCATGGATCGCATGCAGGCGCGGGACGTACAGCTGATCCTCAAGGAGCCCTATTACGAGGACAAGAACCCGGGTCTGGTCGCCCGGGAGACCGGGGCGCGGGTGATCGAGCTGCCCAACCAGCCGCAGGCAGGGCAGGACTACCTGGCGTTCATCGACTCCCTCGTCGATCGGGTGGCGGGCGCGGTCGGCGGAGGGCGGAGCCGGTGACGGAGTCCGGCCGCCGGCCGCTCATCCGCTTCGCCGACGTGGCGCTCGGGTATGGCGGTGCGCGGGTCGTCGAGGAGCTCTCCTTCGCGATCGCGAAAGGGGACTTCCTCGGGATCGTGGGTCCCAACGGGGCGGGCAAGTCGACGATCCTCAAGGCCATGCTCGGCATCCTGCCACCCGCCGCCGGTGCGGTCGTCTACGAGGCCGAGGTCCACCGCGACCTGCGCTTCGGCTACGTGCCCCAGCGCCACACCCTCGACCACATCTACCCGCTCAGCGTGCGCGCCATCGTGCGGATGGCGCGCTACGCGCGTGCCGGGTTCTTGCGGCGGCCGGGGCCGGACGACGATCGCGCAGTGGCGGACGCGCTCGAGGCGATCGACATCGTCGACCTGGCGGAGCGCCGCTTCGGGGAGCTCTCCGGAGGGCAGCGGCAGCGCGCGTTGATCGCCCGCGCGCTCGCGACCGGAGCCAACTTCCTCGTCCTCGACGAGCCGACAGACGGGATGGACCTCAAGAGCACGCACGGGATCCTGGGCATCATGCGACGGTTGAATCGTGATGAAGGGCTGACTGTGGTATTCGTGAGCCATCAGCTCAACGAGGTCGCGAACTACGTCGACACTCTGCTGGTCCTCGACGAGGGCCGCTACGACTTCGGGCCGGTCGAGGAGGTGCTGACCGCCGATCACCTGAAGCGGATCTACCAGGTTCCGGTCGTCGTCGAGAAAGTGGCGGGCTCGTCGGTCGTGGTGGTGCCCCGATGATCGGCATGCTCGAGTACGATTTCATCCGCGTCGCGCTGCTCGGCACGACCGCGATCGGAGTGGTATGTGCGTATCTGGGCGTCTACGTCGTGCTGCGGCGGATCGTCTTCGTGGGCGCGACGATGGCGCAGATCTCGTCGGCCGGCATCGCGCTGGGCATCCTGACGGGATGGAGCCCGAACGCCTGGTCCGTGGGCCTCACGTTCCTGGCGGTCCTGTTCTTCGGCCACCCGTCGTTCGGCAAGCGCTGGCCCCAGGACGCGACGCTTGGGGTTCTCTTCACGGTCTCGGGCGCGGCGGCCGTCCTCCTGGTCGCGCACACCGCGCGCGGGAACGAGGAGGTGATTCATCTCGTGCAGGGAAACCTGCTGGCGATGACCGCAACCGAGGCGCGCTGGCTGACCGGGGCGTTCGCGGCGATCCTCGCGATCCATCTCGTCTTCTTCAAGGAGTTCCTCTACCTGTCCTTCGACCCCACGATGGCCGCGACGCAGGGCTACAGGGCGGGGCGCTGGAACCTGGCCTTCTACCTGCTCCTCGGCGTGGCGATCGCGCTGGCGATCAAGGCGATCGGGATCCTCCTGATGTTCGCCTTCCTGGTGATCCCCGCCTCGCTGGGCCTCGTTTCGACACGCCGTCTCGGCGCGGCGATCGGCGTGGCGATGGTCTCCGCGGCCGCGGCCGTGTTCCTCGGCATCTGGCTCTCGTACCGCTACGACTTCCCGTCTGCGCCGATGATCATCGCGGTGCTGGGCGGCCTCCTCGTCCTGGGCGCTGCCGGGCGCGTCACACGCCGTCCCCGATCATTGTGAAAGCGGGCGCGGTTCGCTATCCTTCGGCCGGCCGCCGCCCGGCGTGTCATGACCGCCTCCGCCGGGCCCTCGTGAACCGTCTCCGGTGCCGGGTCGCCTCATCGCCTCGACGCCCGCCAGATCCACGCCGCTGATCCTCCGGCCCGCCGACCGCGCCG
>DATEDS010000230.1:0-8705 GCA_035281565.1 Gemmatimonadota bacterium | reverse complement strand
GAGAAGAAGCCGCGACAGGCGCGACGACCGCGCCGGCCGGGCATCGAGCTCGCCCGGCCGCTCGACCGTGCCGGCGGATTCGCTCACGCTCCCACCTCCTCGAGGCTGTCGTCCAGGATCTCGAGCGCGCGGTCCACCTGGTCGGCGCCGATGTTGAGGCAGGGCGCGATCCGGAGCACGTTGCCGTAGAGCCCGCCCTTGCCGATCAGCAGCCCCCGTTTGCGGGCCGCCTCGAGGAGGCGCGTGGTCTCCCGGGGGGCCGGCTCCTTGCTCGTGCGGTCTGCTACGAGCTCCACCCCCTGCATGAGCCCCATGCCGCGGACATCGCCGATCAGCGCATGCCGCTCCTTGAGGCGGTCGAGTCCGTCGCGGAGCCGCGTTCCCTGGACCGCCGCGTTCTCGACCAGCCCCTCCTCCTCGATCACCTGAATGGTCGCCCGCGAAGCCGCGCACGAGACGGGATTGCCGCCGAAGGTCGAGATCGTGAGCCCCTTCCATTCGGAGGCGATCTCGGGCGTCGTCACGGTCACGCCCATCGGCATCCCGTTCGCCACCCCCTTGGCCATCGTCATCATGTCGGGCACGACCCCGTACTGCTCGATCCCCCACCACTCGTCCCCGGTCCGGCCCCAGCCGGTCTGGACCTCGTCGGCGATGAAGAGCCCGCCGTGGCGGCGCACGATCTCGGCGGCGATCTGGAAGTACTCCCTGGGCGGCGTGATGAATCCCCCCACCCCCATGATCGGCTCGGCGATGAAGGCCGCCACCTTGCCGGGCGTGGTCGTCCGGATCAGCTCCTCGATGTCTTCCGCGCAGGCGACCCCGCATTCGGGATAGGTGAGCTTGAGCGGGCAGCGGTAGCAGTAAGGGGCGAGCGCGTGCTTGACCCCCGCGACGTAGTCGTGCGGATGCCACGCGCCGTGAGCGGTCACGGTGACGGCCAGCATCGACCGTCCCGAGTAGGCGTGGCGGAGCGCGATCATGGCCTGGTTCCCGGTCGCCGCCCGGGCCAGCATGAGCGCGGTCTCGTCGGCCTCGGTGCCGCTGTTGGTGAAGAAGGACTTGGTGAGATCACCGGGGGTGAGGGCCGCGATCTTCTCGGCCAGGTCGACGACCGGCGCCGTCGGGTAGAGGGTCGAGGTATGGACCAGCGTCTCCGCCTGCTCCTGGATCGCCTTCGTGACCGTCGGGTGGCAGTGTCCGACCGAGACGGTCAGGATGCCGCCGAAGAAGTCCAGGTACTCGTTGCCGTCGAAATCGTAGAGGCAGTGGCCGCGGCCTCTGGCCAGCGGCAGCGGCGTCTCGTAGTAGCGGATGACCGCGTCCCAGAGATAGCGATCGTGCCGCTCGTTGAGCTCCGCGGCGCGGTCGACCGCTGCGCTGGGCTGAATCCGCTCGTTCATCTCACAGCGCCTGCGCGATCTCCTCGTACGTCTCGGGCCGCCGGTCCCTGAAGAACTGCCACGTCTGCCGGACGTCCTCGATCATGTCGAGGTCGAGGTCGGCGACCACCACCGCGTCCTCGTCCCTGGGCGCCTGGGCGATGATCTTTCCCCGCGGGTCGCAGAAGTACGACTTCCCGTAGAACTCGCCGATGTCCCAGGGCTTCTCGTGGCCGACCCGGTTGATCGCGCCGATGAAGTAGCCGTTGGCGACCGCGTGGGCCGGCTGCTCGAGCTCCCAGAGGTACTCTGAGAGCCCGGCCACCGTGGCCGACGGGTTGAACACGATCTCGGCGCCCTTGAGGCCCAGGATCCGCGCCCCTTCCGGAAAGTGCCGGTCGTAGCAGATGTAGACCCCGATCGTCCCGAACACGGTCTGGAACACCGGATACCCCAGATTGCCCGGCTTGAAGAAGAACTTCTCCCAGAAGCCCGGCGCGCAGTGGGGGATGTGGTGCTTCCGGTACTTGCCGAGATACGTGCCGTCCGCGTCGTAGACGGCGGCCGTGTTGTAGTAGACGCCGGTGATGTCCTTCTCGTAGACCGGAACGACGAGGACCATCCCGTGCTCCCTGGCCTGCTCCGCCATGAGGAGGCAGGTCGGACCCTCCGGCACCGACTCGGTGAGCGCGTACCAGCGCCGGTCCTGGTCGGCCGGGAAGTAGGGGCCGTAGAAGAGCTCCTGCATGCAGCACACCTGGACGCCCTTCCCGGCCGCCTCCTCGAGCAGCGCCAGGTGCTTGTCGATCATGGCCTGCTTGATCTCGTCGATCGGCCGGCTCGCGTCGCCGTCCGGGATCGCGGCCTGGATCAGGCCGCCCTTCACGATGCGTGGCATGAGCTCTCCTCAGACAACCTGGTTCCTCTTCAGCTCATCGATCTCGGTCACCTCGTACCCCAGCTCTTCCAGCACCTCCCGGGTATGCTCACCCAGGCCGGGCGGACGCTGTCGGACTTGCGCCGGGGAGGCCGACAGCTTGATCGCCGGGCCGAGGACCGGCAGGGGCTCCCCGTCCGCCCCCTCGACCTCCACCATCATACCGCGGGCCTGCGCCTCCGGCGAATCGAGCGCTTCCGCAACGGGGCGGATCCGGCCGCACGGGACGTCGACGGCCGAGAACGTTTCGATCCACTCCGACGTGGTCCGGTCGCGAAGGATCGCCTCGATCAGCGGGACGAGCTGCTCGCGGTGCGCCAGCCGGTCGGCGTTGGTGCGGTACCGCGGCTCGTCGATCCACGCCCGCTGCGCAATCGCCTCGCAGAAGCGCCTCCACTGCCGCTCGTTCCCGACCCCGACGTTCATCCAGCCGTCGGCGGTCGGGAAGGTCTGGTACGGGACGATCGACGGGTGGGCGTTGCCGATCCGGGTCGGCGCCTTGCCGCCCGCCCACCAGGTCTGGGCGTGGAAGGTCAGAAGCGAGAGGAGCCCGTCGTGGAGCGCGATCTCGACCCGCTGCCCCTCTCCCGTCCGCTCGCGGACCAGGAGCGCGGCCAGAATCCCCTGGACGGCCAGGAGCCCGGCCGTCTCGTCGCCGAGCGAGATCCCGACCCGTGTCGGCGGGCCACCGGGATGGCCGGTCAGGTCCATGACCCCGGACTCCCCCTGGACGATGACGTCGAAGGCGGGCTTCCCGGCCGCCGGGCCCTCGGCCCCGTACCCGTTGATCACCACGTAGATCGCGCGGGGCGAGCGGGCGTGGACGGCTTCCCATCCGAAGCCCAGCCGGTCCAGGACGCCGGGCCGGAAGTTCGAGATCATGACGTCGGCGCCCTCGACCAGCCGCCACAGGACCTCGCGGCCGGCCTCGGCCTTGAAGTCCAGCGTGCAGCTGCGCTTGTTGCGGTTCACCGACGTGAAATAGGCGCTCGCTCCGCCCGCGCCGGGGACCCACGGAGGCCCCCAGCCCCGCGTGTCGTCGCCGCCGTCGGGGTGCTCGATCTTGATGACGTCCGCCCCCAGGTCGCCCAGGAGCATCGTCGCGAAGGGTCCGGCCAGGATCCGCGTCAGGTCGACGACGCGGACGCCGCTAAGCGGCACGGGCGGGCTCCGGCTCGGGGACGGACCCGCGCGCGAGCCCCACCGCCGCGTAGGCCACGAACGCGATCGCGAATCCCACGAACCAGGCGTAGGTGTAGAGCGAGTGGAAGGCCGCCGGCACCGCCGACGGCGCGACCCAGCCGGCGGCCGCCAGGAAGCCAGGGACGTTGGGCGCCACCGCGACCGCGAGGATCGCCACCGTCGCCCACCGCCAGCCGTCCCGATACCAGTACTGGGCGACCTCCAGGTAGAGCCCGGGCGTGTCGAGGCGGGTCCTCCTGACGACCCAGTAGTCGGCGATCATGATTCCGGCGACCGGACCCAGGAGAGCCGAGTAGCCGATCAGCCAGGTGAAGATGTACCCCTGGGTGGAGGCGATCAGCTTCCACGGCATGATGAGGATCCCGATCACTCCGGTGATCAGGGCCCCGACCCGGAACGAGATCCACTTCGGGGCGACGTTGCTGAACCCGATCGCCGGCGCGACGACATTGGCGGCGATGTTGGTCGTCAAGGTCGCCACCGCGAGCGCGATCATCGAAATGACCACCACCAGCGGCTCGTCGAATCGCGACAGCAGCGCGACCGGGTCCCACGGCACCGCCTCGACCACGAGAACGTCACGGAAGCGGAGCGCGGCCGCGCACGTCGCCACGATCCCGATGAACGAGAACAGCACCATGGTCGTGGGAAGTCCCACGATCTGTCCCAGGGCCTGGTCCCGCTGGCTCCGCGCGAAGCGGGTGAAGTCGGGCATGTTGAGGGACAGGGTGGCCCAGAACCCGACCATGGCGGTCAGGCCGGGCAGGAACAGGAACCAGAAGTTCCGCACCGGCAGACCGGCGCCGCCGATCGCGGTCAGGACGGGGCTCGTGGCGCCCGAGGCGTCGCGCACTTCGGCCGCCACGTGGAGCGGCCCGCCGGTCGCGGGTCCGGCGGGGGGGATCGCGATCGGCCCGGCCCGCCAGGGACTCCATGCGGCGGCCCGGAGAGCCGCTTGCGCCTCGGCCCGGCTGGTCCCCGCCGCCACCCGAACCTCCGTCGCCCGGATCCGGCCGTCTTCGGCCAGCGGCCGGACGACCGCCCCGTCGGCCTCAACCGTGAGCGAGGGGCGCGCGAACTGGCCGCTGAACTCGAGCGCCCCCCCCAGTCCGCCGGGTGCCGTGAGCGCCCAGGCGAAGAGGGCCAGGCCGATCGCCAGCAGCATCGGCGCTCCCCACGACTCCAGCCACTTGATCCGCTCGGTGCCGCTCCAGGCGATCCAGACGTTCAGGGCCCAGAAGAGGAGGAAGGCCGCCGCCTCCCAGACGTTGAGCCCGAGCCAGCCGATGGCCGGGGCCTCTCCGACGGCCGGCACGAGGACCCGCGTCAGCGCGTACAGGGCATGCCCTCCGATCCACGTCTGGATCCCGAACCAGCCGCACGCCACCAGCCCCCTCAGCAGGGCGGGGACGTTGGCGCCCAGGATCCCGAACGGGGCCCGAAGAAGGACCGGAAACGGGATCCCGTACTTGGTTCCCGCGTGGCCGTTCAGCACCATCGGCAGGAGGACGATCGTGTTGCCCGCGGCGATCGTCACCAGCGCCTGCCACCACGTCATCCCGCTCGCGATCAGCCCGGCCGCCAGCATGTAGGTGGGGATGCATACGGCCATCCCGATCCAGAGGGCGGCGATGTGCCAGACGCTCCAGCGCCGCTCGTCGAATGTCGTCGGGAGCAGGTCCTCGTTGGCGTACGGGCTCGCGGCCAGCGCCTCGCGCTCCATCATCGCGCGGCGCCCGGGGACCCGGCCTCGGGCTCGACGACGACGTGGACCGTGTCCCCGACGTCCTTGCCGATCGCCTCGCGGATCTCCCGTCGGACGTCGAGCACGTGACGCCCGCCGGCCGCCGGGTCGATCGAAGCCCGGTACCTCGCCCCGTCGAACATCGCCCGAACGGCGACCGGCCCGCGCGTCCCGAAAGCCTCATGGACGTCGAACGGGATCTCCACGTACGCGGCGCCCTTCGAGCCGGCCCGTATCTCGGCCTGGAACCGCATGCTCTTCGGGGTCATCGCCCTTTTTCGTCCCGGGACGCGTCACGCGGCGGATACGCCAGCACACCCGTCTGGAAGATCATCCTCCAACCCTCGTCCATCCTGGTGTATACCTTGCACGTGCGGCCGGTCCACGGGAAGTCCCTCCCCGTCTCCCGATCACGCCACACGGTGTCGATGTCGACGACGGCGAAGGCGCCGTCCTCCTCCTCGGAGACCACGATCTTCCGGATCTCCCGGCGGTTGCTGACGAGGTCGTGAGAATCGAAGAGACGCTGCCATCCCTCCCGCCACCGCGTCCGGTCGTACCGCCCCCACTCCATGACCCAGGTCGCCGGGTCGTGGTCCTGGGGGCCGGGCGGCCAGGGCCACACCATGTCGGGGTGGAAGAGCTCGACCAGGGCGTCGGCGTCACGGGCGTCCCAGGCCGCCGTCTCGCGGTCCACCATGTCGCGGATCTCGGCTGCGACCCCCGTCTCGCCCGCCATGACCGGCGCCTTCAATGCGTCGATCCCGCGCCGGCCGTACCCTTCCGGACCCGGTCGTTCCAGGACTCGCGCGGGAGACCGGTGTCGATCTCGACCATCGTGATGCATCCCTCGACCGGGCACACGAGCTGGCAGAGGTTGCACCCCACGCACCGCTCCTCGACCACCTTGGGCACCCGCGTCGGCCCCGGCAGCTCGATGCACTGGTGAGCGCCGTCCTCGCACGCCGCATAGCAGAGCTGGCACTCGATGCAGGTCGAAGGGTCGATTTGGGCGATGATCTTGTAGTTGAGGTCCAGGTCCCCCCACTCCCGGTACCGGGGGAGCGCGGCCCCGACATACTCGTCCACCCGCGCGTATCCCTTCTCGCGCATCCACTCTTCGAGCCCCCGCACCAGGTCCTCGACGATCCGGAAGCCGTAGTGCATGACCGCCGTGCAGACCTGGACCGAGGTCGCGCCGAGGAGCAGGAAGTCGAGCGCGTCCTCCCACGACTGGACGCCGCCGATGCCCGAGATCGGCAGCTCGAACTCGGGCGCCTTCCCGAGCCGGGTCACCATGTGGAGGGCGATCGGTTTGACGGCCGGCCCGCAGTAGCCGCCCGACGTTCCCTCTCCGTCCACCGACGGGATCGGGCTCAGGGTGTCGTGGTCGACGCCGATCACGCTCTTGAACGTGTTGACGAGGCTGACCGCGTCGGCCCCCCCGCGCTGCGCGGCCATGGCCGGATTCAGGATGTCGGTGATGTTGGGCGTCAGCTTGACGATCACGGGCGTGGTGGCGAACTCGGCCGCCCAGCGCGCGATCTCTTCCAGCACCTTGGGCTCCTGCCCCACCGCCGATCCCATGCCGCGTTCGCACATGCCGTGCGGGCAGCCGAAGTTGAGCTCGAGGCCGTCGCACCCCGTGTCCTCCGAGCGGCGGATGATGTCACGCCACTCGTCGCGGCTCTCGACCATCAGCGAGGCCACGACGGCCCGGTCGGGCCAAGCGCGCTTGACCTCCGCGATCTCCCTCAGGTTGACGTCCAGCGGGCGGTCGGTGATGAGCTCGATGTTGTTGAACCCGGCTACGTTCCGGCCCTGGTAGGCGGTCCCCCCGTAGCGGGAGACCGTGTTCGTGATCGGATCGCCGAGCGTCTTCCAGACCGCGCCCCCCCAGCCGGCCTCGAAGGCGCGGTGGACCTGGCCCGCCGTGTTGGTCGGCGGCCCGCTCGCCAGCCAGAACGGATTGGGGCTCCGGATCCCGGCGCAGTCGATCGAGAGGTCGACGGGTCGGCCGCTCCTGGGTCGCCCGTTCTCCGGCAGAGCGTTCCTCCGATCTCCCATGTGGATCATCGTCCTCCCCCGATCTTCTCCACCGACTCCTCCCGGAGCCGGGCGTCGATCCCGTGCGCCGCGCGCTTCCCTTCGGCGGCCGCGTTCACGACCTCCGCCCCGCCGTTCGCGAGATCGCCGCCGGCCCAGTACCGCGGGTTCGAGGTCCGTCCGGTGATCGGGTCGACCACGATCCGCCCGTCCTCGAACGCGAGGCCCGGGATTCCCCCCAGGAGCTCTTCGAGCCGCGCCTGGCCGATCGCCAGCGCCACCAGGTCAGCCGGCAGCCGGAACGGTTCGCCCACCGGCCGGAGCCGGTCGTCGACCGCGGTCAGCCGGACCGCTTCGAGCCGGCCGTTGCCTTCGAACGCGAGCGGCTGCACGCTGTGCTCGAAGCGAACTCCTTCCTGGATCGCGTGCTCCCGCTCATGGCGATAGGCCGTCATCCGATCGGCGCTCCGGCGGTAGACGATCCTGACGTCGGACACGCCGAGACCGGCGAGCTCCCGGGCGGCATCGATCGCGGTGTTCCCGCCGCCGATCACGACCGCGGCCCGGACCCGATCCGGATCCGGCGGCGCCTCCCGGCCCGTCTTGATGGCGGCGATCAGGCGCGTCGCTCCCCATACCCCTTCCAGGTTCTCGCCGGGGAGCCCGAGGGGCGTGTCCGACCCGAGCCCCAGGCCCAGGAAGATCGCGTCGAACTCGGCCTCGAGCGTCTTCCACGTCACGTCCTTCCCCACCACGACGCCATCCCGCCACTCGATCCCGATCGCGGTCAGCCAATCGACCTCGGCCAGGCTCGCGTCGGCCTTCATCTTGTAGGGCGCGACGCCATCGGTGTTGAGCCCGCCCCGGTAGGAACGGGCCTCCAGGATCACGGCGCGGTGCCCGAGACGGACCAGCTCGTGGGCGCAGGCGATCGACGCCGGACCCCCGCCCACGCAGGCGACGGCCCGGCCGGTCGGCTCGCCCGGCGCGAAGATCGGGACTCCCCCCTCGATCACCGGGTCGGTGGCGAACCGCTGGAGCCGGCCGATCATGATCGGCGGCTCCCCCTTGGCGTTGTAGACGCACGCGCCGACGCAGAGCACCTCGACCGGACAGACCCGCGCGCACGAGTAGCCGAACGCGTTGGCCTCGAGGATCGTCCGCGCGGCCCCCAGCTCGTTCCGGTCGTGGATCTGCTTGATGAACAAGGGGATGTCGATGGCGGTCGGGCAGGCGTGCACGCACGGCGCGTCGTGACAGAAGAGGCAGCGTCCGGCCTCGGCCCGCGCCTGGGCCTGGGTGAGGGGCGGCCGATGGTCCGGGAACCGCGTCTCCGCGCGGTCGGTGGGAACGGGCATGAGCGTTCAGTCTGCGCCGGTGACCGGCAGTTCGT
>DATEDS010000229.1:0-10986 GCA_035281565.1 Gemmatimonadota bacterium | reverse complement strand
AAGGATGCCCACTGCGCGGCCGACAAGCGCGAGGCCTATCCGGCGGCCTTCCTGGCCCGGGCGCCCCTGGTCGTGGCGATCTGTGTCGAGCGCGGCCGGGCCCACGGCCGCGGGCGCGAGAGCGGCATCCTGGCGGCCTCGCACCTGCTCCTCGCGGCCCACGCCCGCGGGCTGGGAGGGACCTACCTGACCGCATACCAGCCCGACGACCCGGGCCTCGAGAACGAGATCCGCCTCCTCCTCCACCTGCCGGCCGACGTGGACCCGATCGCGCTCGTGCCGCTCGGATACCCGGCCGAGCGACCCACGCCCAAGGAGTTGCGGCCGCTGGCTGAGCTGATCCACGAGGAGGCCTTCCGCGGGCCTCCCGAGCGATGAGCGATACGACCGCACCGCCCGTCACGCTCGAGACCCGGCTCCCCGAGCCGAGCCCGTCGCCCGAGGCCTTCGCCCGCGCGATCGACCGCCGGTACGACACGTCCCGAAGCGTCGTCCTCCGCTACCGCCACGCCCTCTGTCTCGACCCGGACGAGGAGGAGGACACCCGTCTCAAGGCGCTCCTCGAGCGGACCAGTATCTCCGAGGGGCTTCGCGTCTTCCCGCTGCTCACCTATCGGGACGTGGAGATCGACGTTCTCGACGAAACGTCCCTCATGGCGACCCGCACGCTCAAGTCGATCGACGGCTGCGTGACCAGCGCCCAGTGCCTGCTCCGCGGGCACCGGCGGGTGGTGTTCGAGTCGGGGGGCAACACCGGGACGGCGCTCACGGTCTACGGCACACGGGCCGGGCTCGAGACCTTCTTCTTCCTCCCCGCCGAGAACCTGCCGCTACTGGACGGCCAGGCCTTCGCCGGCAGGGCCGCGCACGTGATCGCGGTCGACGACCCGCGGCAGGTCAAACCCGCTGCAGGCGCGTTCGCGGCGCGGCACGGCCTGGCGCGGATCCCCGTGCTCGAGTGGCGCCTCCAGGCCTCGAGCTTCGTCGGCTGCTTCGTGCTCGAGCACCTCCTCGCTAGCGAGCCCTACGATGTGCTCGCGCAGTCGATCAGCGCCGCCTTCAGCCCGATCGGCATCTACCGGCAGATCGGCCCGCATCGCGAGCGGATCGGCGGCCTGCCGGCCTTTCTAGGGGTCCAGCAGGCGGCGAACTGCCCGATGGTCCGCGCCTGGAAGTCGGGCACGGAGGCCGCGGCCCAGGAGCCCGTCGAGTCGACGGGCGGACTCCTGGCCAAGGTCATGTACGACGGGAACCCCGGCAGCTACGGAACCTACGGGGCGCTGCAACGGGTCCTCCTCGAGTCGGGGGGTGATCTCACGACGATCGACCACGAGGATTTCCGTCGAGAGCTCTGGGGAGACATCGACGGCCGGAGCGTCCTGGATCGCCTCGCTGAGCGCGGCGTCGAGGTCACGATCCGGGAGGGTGAGGTGCTCGAGAAGGCCGGCCTCATGGCACTGGCGGGGACCCTGAGGGAGATCGAGTCCGGCCGGATCGCCCCGGGGAGCCGCGTCCTGGTCTGCGTGACGGGCGGGACCGCCCGGCCCGAGCGGAAAGTGGCGGCCACCTCGTGGTCCGACAAGCTCCTGGAGAGCGGCCATGGCTGAGCCGGGCCGCGCCATCGTCCTCAGGGACGCGACCCTGCGGGAGGGCCTGGATGTTCCGGGGGTGTCGTTCAGCGTCGCCGACCGGATCGCGATCGCCGGCGCGCTCGCGGCCGCCGGGGTCCCCGAGGTGGAGGTCGTGGCGCCGAGCCGGGTGGCCGACGACCTGCCGGTCGCTCGCCGGATCCGGTCCGAGATCCCGATCCGCGTCTCGGGCCTGGTCTACGGCCACCACACGGACTGGCAAGGCGAGCTCGAGGCGGCCGCCGGGGATCTCGACCGCGTGGACCTCCTCATGCCGCTCTCTGAGCGCCGCGAGCCCCACGACCGGGACGGCAAGATGGCGCGTCTGGATGAGGCCCTGGGTTTTTGCCGGGCCCTTCCGCTCGAGGTCGGTGCGGGCTTTCCGCACTCGACCCAGGTCGAACCCGACTTCGTGATCGAGGTCGCTCGGAGGGCGGCCCGGTCCGGGGCCACGCGGATCACGATCTACGACACCAACGGGGGCGCCGAGCCGTTCGGCGTGCACGAGCTGATCCGCCAGGTGGCGAACGAGGTGGAGGTCCCCGTCTTCTTCCACGCTCACGACGACCTGGGCCTCGCCACCGCCAACGCCTGGGCAGCCGTCGAAGGCGGAGCGTCGGGCCTGGACGTGACCGTCAATGGCCTCGGGGACCGTGCCGGCAACGCCAGCCTGGAGCAGGTCGTCATTCTTCTCCGGCTGCACGGTCGTCCGACCGGCGTGGACCCGTCCGCGCTCAAGGGCCTCTCGCGTCTCGTCGAGGCCTCGAGCGGCGTGCCGGTCTCGGACCTGGCGCCGGTGGTCGGCCGTCACGTCTTCGATCACGCGTCGCCCGCGCACGTGGAGGCACCGGCAGAATTCGAGGCGTTCGACCCGCGCCTGGTCGAGCGCGAGAGGATCTTCCCTGGATGAGTGACCGGAAGGACGTCGTCCTGTTCAACCCCGCGCCGCGGAGCGGCTTCCAGGCCCACCGTCGCGTCGAGCTCCCGCTCAGCGTGCTCTGCCCGGCGACACCTCTCGACCGCCTGGGGTACCGGGTCAGGATCGTGGACCAGTTCGCCAACCCGCATTGGGAGCGGGAGTTCCGGGACGCCCTGTCCGAGCGCCCCATCTGCCTCGGGGTCACGTGCATGACGGGGCCCCAGATCCTGCGGGCGATCGAGGCCTCGCAGGCCGCCAAGGAGCGCCATCCGGGCCTGCCGGTGGTGTGGGGCGGGATCCACGCCAGCCTCCTCCCCGAGCAGACGCTGCGGCATCCGGCGATCGACGCCGTGGTCGTGGGCGAGGGCGAGGCGTCGTTCACCGACCTCGTCAGGGCGCTCGAGGACGGAAGGCCGCTCTCGGACGTGGCCGGGATCGTCTACAAGACAGAGGAGGGGCGGGCCTGGGCCACGGGCGAGCGCCCCTTCATCGACCTCGACAAGGAGCCGCCCCTCTCCTACCACCTGCTGGACATGGACCTCTACCGCCGGCGCATGTTCGGGGTCGACCACGTGACCTTCAACTCGAGCCGCGGGTGCCTCTTCCGCTGCGCTTTCTGCTGGGACCCCGTCATGCACAAGCGGAAGTGGCGAGCCATGGAGCCGGAAACCGTGCTCGATCACCTGCAGCGGATCATCCGGGACCATGGCATCCGCGGGTTCCTGTTTACCGACGACCACTTCTTCATCGACCTGCGCCGCGCCCGCGGGATCATCGAGGGGATCGTGCGGCTCGACCTCGACGTCACGATCAGCAAGCTGCAGATCCGGGCCGACACCATCTGTCGGATGGACACGGAGTTCCTCGATCTCATGGTGCGGGCCGGGGTCAAGCGGTTCACCGTCGGCATCGAGTCGGGCAGCCAGCGGGTGCTGGACCTGATCAAGAAGGACATGACCGTGGAGCAGGCGATCGAGGCCAACCGGAAGCTGGCACCCTACCCCATCATCCCTCTGTACCTGTTCATGATGGGGATGCCGACGGAAACCCCCGACGAGCTCCGCCAAAGCATCGTCCTGGCCGAGCGGATGATCGAGGAGAACCCGAAGGCGGCGAAGACATTCAACATCTATACGCCATATCCGGGCACCGAGCTCTATGGGATCGCGCTCGACCGCGGCCTCAAGGTCCCGGAGCGGCTCGAGGACTGGGCGAAGTTCAACTTCCGGAACGTCCAGAAGGACGCCGACTGGATCGAGCCCGAGACGAAGCGGCTGGTCGAGTACCTGGACTTTCCGCTCATGTTCCTGGGCTCCCAGTTCACCCACCCCTACCGCCGGACGAATCCGGTCGTGGTGTCGCTGGGGAAGCTCTATGCGCCGGTCGCGCGCTACCGGGTCGACAACCTCGACGTCCGCTTCCCGATCGAGTCCAAGGTTGTCAAGTCGCTGGGCCTGTTTGCCCGCCAGGACTGACACGGCCTCTGGACAGCCCAGCCGGGCCAGGGTACCCTCAACCAGACCCCCTACGGCACAGACCCCAGCCCCTTCGAGCCCCACGCGCGCTAACCCGCCGCGCGGAGCTCGACCGTCCTCAAGGAGGCGCCCATGAACCATCCCGGCTTCCGAGCCGCTTCACTCGCCCTCCTCCTGAGCCTCCCGGCCGGCAGCACCGCCATCGCCCAGGTCGGCTCCTCGACCCTCGACACCGACCAGTTCGCCGCGACCCTGATCACCGCGAACGCCGGTGTCCAGGCGGACGACATCGTACTGATCACCGGGACCGCGCAGGATCTCCAGCTCCTCGAAGACCTCGCCGTCCAGGCCCGCAGGATCGGGGCCCATCCGCTGATCGTCGTGGGAAGCGATCGTCTCCAGCGCCGCATGTTCCTGGACGTTCCGCCCGAGCTCGACACGCAGAGTCCACGGCTCGCACTGGAGCTCGCGCGGATCGTCGACGTGCAGATCAACGTCCCCCCCGGCAACGATCCGGATCTCCTGGCCGAGGTCCCGGCCGAGCGCTTTGCCGCCGTCGGGAAGACCTTCGAGGCCGTTGACGCCGCCGAGCGCGAGCACGGCCGCAGATACATCGAGCTGAGCAACGAGATGTATCCGACCGACTGGCGGGCCGAGCGGTTCGGCCTCTCGCGGGAGGAGCTGTCCGACCTCTTCTGGTCCGCGGTCCAGGTCGAGCCGGCGCAGCTCCGTGCGGCCGGCGAAGCCATCCGGTCGCGTCTGGAGAAAGGAAAGACCCTGCGGATCACCGATCCGAACGGCACGGACCTCGAGGTCGGGATCGAGGGCCGGACGGCCTTCGTCAGCGACGGCGTGATCGACGAGTCGGACCTGGCGAAGGGCGCGGCCGGACGTTCGGTGTGGCTGCCGGCCGGCGAGGTCTACGTCACGCCGGTCCCCGGAACCGCCCGCGGGAAGGTCGTCGTCGACCGCTCGTTCGTCGAAGGGCAGGAGCTCCTCGACCTGACCCTCGAGTTCCAGGACGGCCGCGTGACCTCGATGACGGCCGCCTCGGGGCTGGAACGCCTGAAAGCCCTGTACGACGCCGCGGACGACGCGAAGGCCGAGTTCGCCTACGTGGACATCGGGCTCAATCCCAGTCTCGCCACGACCGGAGGCCGCGTGCGCACCTGGACCCCGGCCGGGATGGTCACGATCGGGATCGGGAACAACACCTGGGCCGGCGGGGACAACTCGGTCAACTTCGGCTGGAACGGCCACCTGGCCGGCGCCACGGTCACGATCGACGGCGAGACCGTGGTCGAGAACGGAAGCCTGAAGGTGACCCCGGCGACGAGCCGCTGAGGCAAATCCAGGGTCCGGCGCGCGCGTCTCCCGGCGCGCCGGCCCCCTCAGCCTCCCGACAGCGCGGCTGCCGCGCGCTCCCTGAGGAGTCCCCGGTCCACCTTGCCGAGATGAGTGCGTGGGAGAGACTCCAGGAACAGGACCTGGCGCGGGTACTTGTAGGGCTCGAGGCTCTCCCGGACGAACGCCTGGAGATCCCGGGCGAGCCCCTCCCCCGGATGATCGGCCACCACGAACGCGCACGGCTTGACGAGGCCGGACCCGTCTCGGGCGCCGATCACCGCCACCTCGCGAACGGCCGGGTGCCCGAGCAGGCAGTTCTCGACCTCCTTCGGCGCGAGCCACTTCCCCGAAACCTTGAGCATGTCGTCGCCGCGCCCGCAATAGGTGAAGTAGCCGTCCGGGGAGCGCTGGACCATGTCCCCGGTGACGTACCATTCCCCCCGGAACGCCTGGCGGGTCGCCTCCATCCGCTGCCAGTAGGCGATGGCGCGCGAGGCTCCGCGCACCCAGAGCCACCCCACCCCGCCATCCGGGACGGGCCGCCCCTCGTCGTCCCGGACCTCGAGGCCGAATCCGGGAACGGCCTCGCCGAGAGTCCCACGGCGGACACGACCCGGGTGGTTGGTCAGGAAGATGTGCCACATCTCGGCGGTCCCCAGGCCGTCCAGGAGCTCGACTCCGAACGTCTCGTCCCACCGCCGGTGGAGCTCGACCGGAAGCGCCTCCCCGGCCGACGTCGCCAGCCGGAGGCTCGACAGGTCCCGCTCCCCGGCGCCCGGAGCGTCGACCATGAGGTGGATCATCTTGGGCACGTTGACGAGGAGGGTCGGGCGGTGGCGCTCGATCTTGTCGAAGAGGACGTTCACGGTGACCGGCTCCGGGAAGAGGACCGCCGACCCTCCCACCGAGAACGGGAACAGCAGGTTCGACCCCATCGCGTAGCCGAAGTAGAGCTTGGGCACCGAGATCGTGACGTCGTCCTCGCCGATCCCGAGCACGCCCTTGGCGTAGAGCTCGGTCGAGTTGGCGTACGATGCGTGCGGCTGGACGACCGCCTTCGGCATGCCGGTCGTCCCGCCAGAGAAGAGCCAGATCGCCGGGTCGTCGCGGTGGCTCGGGAAGTTCTCCATGACGGTGGGCGACCGGTCCATCTCGGCCGCGAAACCTGGATCGCCCACGTCGAGGACGCGGCGGAGATGACGGGCCCCCCGGCCCGCCATTCGGACGGCCGCGGCCGACGACGAATCGACCACGACCGCCTTCGCCCTCGTGTAGTCGAGGAACTCCCGGATCGACTCGGCCGGGAGCCCCGGGTTGACCATGACCACGACCGCGCCAATCTTGAGCGTCCCGAAGAGGGCGGCGACCAGCTCCGGCCGGTCGGAGAGAGCGAGGAGCACCCGCTGCTCCGGCTCGACGCCGGCGTTCTGCAGCACGTGGCCGAATCGGCAGGCCATCGCCTGCACCTCGGCGTAGGTGACGTCCCCGGCCAGCGTGCGCAGCGCGATACGGTCGCCGCGACCCTCCCGGATCCGGTCGTCGAGGAAGTAATCGGAGATGTTGAAGGATTCCGGTGGCGTGAACGACACGGTTCGGCATGATACGCGGGTGACGGAACCCCGGCCAACCGGGTCCTGGTGACGCGGGAACTCGCGTCGCTCACCTGGGAGGAGGCCCGTGCCCGGCTGTCCGGCGCCGTGGTGATCCTGCCGGTCGGCGCGACCGAGGCCCACGGCCCGCATCTGCCGCTCGGGACCGACGTGGTGATCGCCGAGGCGATGGCGCGCGCCGCGGCGGAGCTGCTGGAGGCGCGCGGCCGGCCCGCGATCGTCCTGCCGTCCCTGGCCTACAGCCCGGCCGGGTATGCGGCCGGATTCGCGGGAACCATCTCCCTCCGCCCCGCGACCCTGACCGCGCTCGTCCTCGACGTCGCCCGGAGCCTCGGGTCCCAGGGGATCCGGGCCCTCGGCATCGCGAACGCCCACCTGGATCCGGAGCATCTGGCCGCCCTGCGCGGGGCGGCCGGGGAGCGCCCCGAGGCCGGCCTTCCCCCGATCGTCTTCCCGGACCTCACCCGCCGCCCCTGGGGATCGCGTCTGACCGAGGAGTTCCGCTCGGGGGCCTGCCACGCGGGACGCTTCGAGGGGTCGGTGATCATGGCCGAGCGGCCGGAGCTGGTCCGGGAGGCTGTCCGGGCCGGCCTGCCGCCGAACCCGATCTCGCTGTCGAAGGCGATCCGGGCCGGCGCCGCCACGTTCGAGGAGGCGGGGGGTTCGCGCGCCTACTTCGGCGACCCGGCCGCGGCCACCCCCGAGGAGGGTCGGGAAACGGTTGCCGTCCTGGGCGGGATCCTCGCCGACGCGGTGGACGAGGCCCTGGCGGGCCGTTCGTGACCACCGCCTTCCTTCGAGGCCGGGGCGCGGTCGTGACCGGCGGCGGTCGCGGGATCGGCGCCGCGACCGCGCGCGCGCTGGCCGAAGCCGGAGCGCGGGTCCTCGTCGCGGCCCGCTCCGCCGAGCAGGTCGAGAAGACGGCCACCGGTCTCCGGGAGGCCGGGCACGAGGCGTGGTCGGCCCCGTGCGACGTGACCGACGAGGCGGAGATCGAACGGCTGGTCCGGGAGGCCGCCGAGCGTCTCGGCGCCGTCGACGTCCTCGTCCAGAGCGCGGGGATGGCGTTCTCGGCCCCGCTCCACCGGGTGACGCTCGCAGAGTGGGAGGAGATCTTCCGCGTCAATGTCACGGGGACCTTCCTCTGCACCCGGGCCTTCCTCCCGGGCATGGTCGAGCGGGGATGGGGAAGGGTCGTCCTCCTCGCTTCGGTGGCGGGGCTCGCGGGTGCGAAGTACATCTCGGCGTATGCAGCCTCCAAGCACGCGGTGGTCGGCTTCACCCGGTCGGTGGCGGCCGAGGTGGCCGGGTCCGGCGTGACCGTCAACGCCGTCTGCCCGGGCTACGTGGACACCGCGATGACACGGGAGTCGATCGCGCGGATCGCGGCCAAGACGGGCCGCTCGGAGTCCGAGGCCTTGGCCGCCGTTGTCGCCGCGAACCCTCAGGGCCGCATGATCGAGCCCGAGGAGGTGGCGCGGGCGGTGACCTGGCTCTGCGAGGAGGAGACACGAGGCGTGAACGGTCAGACGATCGTGATCGACGGCGGAGGGCTGGCGGCGGGATGAGCTGGCGGATCGTGAACCCCGGGTCCCTTGTTCCCCCACGAGGGTGGAATCATGGCATGCTGTGGGAGGGTCGCGGCAGGATCCTCTTCGTCGCCGGTCAGACGGCGAGCGATGCATCGGGCCGGACCGAGCTGGACTTTGCAGGCCAGTTTCGGCTTGCGCTGGAGCGCGTCGTTACGGTCGTTCGGGAAGCGGGGGGGGAGCCGACCCACATCGGCCGGCTCGTGATCTATGTCACCAACATGGACACCTACAACGAAAGCCGAAAAGCCCTCGGCGAGGCGTATCGCGAGGTAATGGGGCGTCATTATCCGGCCATGGCGCTCGTGGAGGTCGTCCGCCTCGTCGACTCCGACACGCGGGTCGAGATCGAGGCCATGGCTGTCCTGCCGGATGCGTAGCGATCGGGTCGCGATCCGGCCTTCAGGACCGCGCCGGTGATCGAGCCCCGAAGTTTCCGCTATGCCCTGAACGAAGCGACAGGGGTCGCGACCCTCACGCTCGACCGACCCGAGCGGCTGAACGCGCTCACGTTCGACGTCTACGCCGAACTCGCCCGAACCTTCCGGGAGCTCGATACGGAGCCGGGAGTCCGCGCGGTCGTGATCACGGGCGCGGGCTCCGCCTTCTGCTCGGGCGGGGACGTCGAGGACATCATCAGAGCGCTCTTCGATCAGAGCGACGAGGGCCTCTACGCGTTCACGCGTATGACCTGCGACCTGATCCTCGCCATACGCCGCTGCCGGCGACCCGTCGTGGCCGCGCTGAACGGAACCGTCGCCGGCGCCGGTGCGGTGATCGCCGCCGCGTGCGACATCCGGATCGCGGCGCGCTCGGCACGGATCGCCTTCCTGTTCACGCGGGTCGGTCTGTCGGGCGCGGACATGGGGGCGGCGTGGCTCCTGCCACGACTGGTGGGGCTCGGCCGCGCCACCGAGATCCTCATGACCGGCGACTTCGTGGACGCGGAGGAAGCGCTCCGGATCGGCCTCTACAACCGGGTCGTCCCCGACGGGCAGGCCCTCCCGGCCGCGGTCGAGCTCGCCGGCCGCCTGGCCAGGGGACCTGAGGGCGCCCTCGCAGTCACCAAGCGCGCCCTGGACGACGAGGCGACGATGGACCTTGAAACCGCGCTCGAGGCCGAGGCGCGCGCGCAGGCCGCCTCCATGCGCGACCCCGACTTCCGCGAGGCGTACGAGGCATGGCGGGAGAAGCGGGAGCCACGCTTCGGATGATTCATCACAGATTCGCCTCGAAGAACTCGACCGTTTTCTCCACCAGCTCCTCCAGTGTCGGTCGGATCTCGCCACCGTCGGGCTCCAAGCCGTGCCGGGCGTTTTCCACGACGACCAGCTCGGCAGGCACGCCGGCCGCGCCGAGCGCCTCCAGCAGGAGCTCGGATTGCCGGAGCGGCACGAGACGGTCCCGCTCTCCGTGCAGGATCAGGAACGGCGGGTCGTCGGACGTGACGTGGGTGGTCGGGCTCGCCCCCACGAGTACGGGAGAAGCGAGGTCGGAGGTGCCGAAGACGATCTCGAGGACCAGCTCCTGCCCCTGGGGCCACCCCTCCCCGTCGGTGAGCTCGGCCGGACCGTAGAGATCGACCACGGCCTGGACGCGGGACGACTGACCGGCATGTCCGCCGTCGCCCTCGAAACCGGCGTTCGCGTCGGTCGTTGCCAGGAGCGCAGCGAGGTGGCCGCCCGCGCTAGTGCCCCACACGCCGATCCGGCCGGCGTCGATGCCGTAGGTGTCGCTTTCACCTCTGAGGAAACGGATCGCGCACTTGGCATCCTCGATCTGGGCAGGCCAGCGATGGGACGGAGCGAGACGGTAGTTGGCCGAAGCCACAACGTAGCCCCGCTCGAGGAGCGGCTCCCGGATCCGCGGCAGCCAGCCGCTTTCGCTTTTGTCTCCCCCGACCCATCCGCCCCCGTGCAGGAAAAGCGCTGCCGGGGCCCGGGTCGGTGCCGACGGGTCGGGGAAGTAAAGATCGATCTTGAGGTCGACGCCGCCGGCGCGACAGTAGCTCACGTCCAGGAAGACCGTTCCCCGGGGAACGTCGCCGTCGGGGCCGGTGGGGTCCCCACCTTCGCCGCAGGCGACGGCCGTCG
Source organism: Gemmatimonadota bacterium (assembly GCA_035281565.1). Classification (GTDB taxonomy): domain Bacteria; phylum Gemmatimonadota; class Gemmatimonadetes; order JACCXV01; family JAHWKZ01; genus DASRVA01. The sequence goes on along the minus strand of DATEDS010000229.1, from coordinate 325 downwards.
CCAGGAGAAGGATGGCCGGGCGCCAGAGCGCCGTCCCACTATTCCACACGGATGATCGGTCGCGTATACGGCAACTCTTCTGGCAAGACCTTGATTTGCCGATGGGTCCGCGACGTAAGCATAGCTGGCGCACCCGCCGGCGGATAGGTTGAGCGTCCTTGACCCACGTCCCGACGATCCGCGCCTTCCTGGACGAGCGCCACGTCAATCTGGCGACTCGTATCGACCACTTCGTGCGGAAGTCGATCGGTTCTCTGCCCGAGCCCGGCGACGATGCAACCGCCCGCGCTCAGGCGCGCGAGATCCTGGCCCTCCTCGGCGAGGC
>DATEDS010000228.1:0-4393 GCA_035281565.1 Gemmatimonadota bacterium | reverse complement strand
TCGCCGCCATGACCGCGGCCATGCTGGACGAGGGCGCGGCCGGACGGAGCGCGCTCGAGCTCGCCGACGAGGTCGACGTCCTCGGGGCCGACCTGTCGACTGGAGCGGGCGAGCACACGGCGTCGGTGTCGCTCCACGTGCCGGTGACGCGCCTCGAGCCCGCCCTCGCGGTCATGGCCGACGTGGTGCTTCGTCCCGACTTTCCGGCGGCCGAGCTGGACCGCCAGCGCATCGACCGGCTGACCGAGATCCTTCAGTGGCGGGACGAGCCGGCGGCCATCGCCGGGGTCGAGTTCGACCGCACCCTCTACGGAGCCAGCCATCCGTACGGCGTTCCGAACGTCGGGACCGCGGCGAGCCTGGCGGCGATGACGGTCGGGGACCTGCAGGCCTTTCACGATCGCCACTACCGCCCCGGGGGCGCGACCCTGGTGGTCGTCGGCGATGTCACGGGCGAGGCCGTCCTGCCGCTCCTCGAGCGGGCGTTCGGGGGATGGCAGGGATCAGCCCAGGCGCTGCCGGAGGAGCCGCCGGTCGAGCAGGTCGCCGAGCGTCGGATCCTCCTGGTCGACAAGCCCGGGGCCGAGCAATCGGAGATCCGGATCGGTCGGATCGGCGCGGCCCGCCTCACCGACGACTATTTCCCCCTGGTCGTCATGAACACGATCCTGGGGGGCTCCTTCACGTCGCGTCTGAACCAGAACCTGCGCGAGGACAAGGGCTACTCCTACGGCGCATTCTCGGGCTTCGCGTTTCGGCCGTGGAGAGGCCCCTTCCTGGCCGCCGCGGCGGTCCAGACCGAGGTCACGGCGGAGGCGTTGACCGAGTTCGTGCGGGAGCTCCGCCGGATCCTGGAGCGGGTGGCGGAGGACGAGCTGGAGCGGGCCCGGAACTACGTGGCCCTGGGCTTCCCCTCCACGTTCCAGACGGTGGCCGGGACGGCCGGGGCGCTGGGGGAGCTCGCGCTCTACGATCTCCCCGACGACTACTTCGACCGTTACATCGAACGGGTCCTGGCGGTGACGGCCGAGGACGTCCAGCGCGTCGCCGCCGAATACCTGGATCCCGACCGGGTCGCGATCGTCGTCGTCGGCGACCTCGAGCGGATCGAGGCGCCGGTCCGGGCGCTGGGGCTGGGGCCGGTCGAGACCCTGAGCGTCGAGGATGTGCTCGGGCCCGCGCCGGTGGTGACGCGCCGGTAGAGGCTACGCGAGGACGATGTCAGTCAGGAGCGAGATGCTTCGACAGAAGCTGCCGGTCATTGTCGCGGAAGCCCTGGCTGCGATAGAGGGCCAGCGCAGCCTGATTCGTTCGCCCGACCTCGAGATGCAGCGCTCGAATGCCCAACATCCGGCACTCCAGCTCGATTGCCTCGAGGACGCGCGTACCCAGCCTTCGCCCCCGAGACGACAGTTGAATGAACAAATCGTCGATGAAGGCATCACGCCCGTAGTACTCGAGGCTGAAGCCGAACGTCACCGCGATGTACCCGACCGGATTCCCGGCATCCAGGATCAGCCACAGGCGGCCTAGCTCTCGATCTTCAATCAGCTGGGCCAGTGCGGCGGATGCCAGCTGATGATCGAGCGGATAGCCGGACTCGACGTAGAATTCGCCCATCAGGAGTGTAACGAGCTCGAGATCATCAGGGCGAGCGAGGCGGATCGGGGAAACCCATGATCGGTCTTTTTCGATCATGGTAGGAATTCCGGTCTCCCCGCCAGCGCCCTCTCGCGGTCGCGATGACGCACATACGACGGCGGGGGCTCGAGGTCGTGGTCGCGGAACCGATCGACGAGGTCCGGCAGGTAGTCGTCGAAGCCCATGAACGTGAGCCCCAGATTCTCCTTCGCGCGACGGGTGTCGAGGACCGACATCCACGGGCTGGCGAACGGACAACAGGCGGGGAAGAGCCCGGCGGCCTCGAGCACGGCGCGCGGCAGCGGCACGATGTCGGGCTCGACACCGAGGACCGCCGCCACCCGGCCCAGGAACTCGTGCAGGGACCACTGGTCGTCCTGCGCGAGATTGTACGCAGTGCCCATGCCGGCGCCGGTCTCGAGCAGATGCAGGATGGCAGCCACCACGTCGGCTTGATCGATGTGGCGGATTCCGGGACCGCCTTCCAGCGGGATGAGGAGGGGGCCGCCGTCCAGGAGCCGGCAGACGAGGCCGTGGATCCGGCCATAGTGGTCGCGCGGACCGTGGATCATAGGGAGCCGGAGCCGCGTGGCCGGGAAGCCGCGGCCCGTCCAAGCCTCCTCGAGGATGTCCTCGCACTCCCGCTTCTCGATCCCGTAGCGCCACTCTGCGGCCTCCCAAGAGTCGTCGGGCGGCGGGTCGACCAGCGGGCCGTCATAGTCCTCCTCCCGGGCGGGAACCGGGCAGGCGGCCCGGACGAGATAGACCTGGCCGGTGGAGAGGTGGATGTAGTGGCCGACCCGGCCGTCCAGGGTCTCGATGGCCGCCTGGGTGTCCTCTCCCCGCATGGCGATCGTGTCGACGCAGGCGTCGAACGAGCGGCGGCCGAGAACGCGGGCGAGCTGACCCGAGTCGGTGCGGTCCGCCCGGAGACGCTCGATCTGAGCGCCGAGCTCGTCCGGTGTCCGACCGCGGTTCAGGACCGTCACCCGGTGACCGAGGTCGGAGAGCGCCTCCACCAGATGATGGCCGACGTTGCGCGTTCCGCCGATGATGAGTACGTCCATGGGCCGGACACGATACAGGGAAGTCCGATGCGCGCCATCCTTCCTCCCCTCGACAGGAGTCACGTGGCGGTTCCACGCCGACGACGTCCGGGACGCCGCGTTCGCCTTCAGCGACCACTACCTGTGGGACGCGACGAGCGGGGTCGCGGATCCGGGGTCGGGTCGTCGGACCGCGGTCCACGCCTTCTATCGGCCGTCGGCAGGCACGTGGTCGCAGTCGGCCCGGATGACCAGGGACGCGATCGAGACCTTCAGCCGGAATGTCCATCCGTACGTCTACCCGCACATCACGTCCACGGAAGGGCTGGTCGGGGGAATGGAGTACCCGATGATCGTCTTCGTCCGGGACTTCGATACCGAACCCAGGACCCAGCGGGTGATCGCCCACGAGGTGGGCCATATGTGGTTCCCGATGATGATCGGCTCCGACGAGACCGGCTACGCGTGGATGGACGAGGGAGTGAACACCTTCATCACCGTCTTCGCCGCCGAGCACTACTACCCGGAGTCGACCGAGCGTGCGGAGGTGCGGGACGGCGTAAGCGACCAGGCGATCGACGCGGTCGAGGAGCACGCCATGGGTGGCCGGAACCACGTGGTGGTCACCGTCCGTAACGACGGCGACGTGCTGTCGCCGATCCGCGCCGTCGTGACTACGGAGAGCGGTGGGACGGCCATGGCCGAAGCACCCGCCTCGCGCTGGTTCGGGGGGAAGCGCCTGGTGAACGTCGAGGCGACCGTGGACGGCGACGTGGCCCGGGTCGAGCTTGACCCGGAGAGGGTCTTCGCGGACGTGGACGATTCGGACGACGTGTGGACGCCGTGATCGAAGGGCCGCTTACACGTGAGGCGGCTGCCTAGTAGCGCACCCCGACGAGTTGCCAGGCGTTGCCGTTCCACTGCAGCCGGAAGGTGGCCGGGCGCGGGGCCCGGTCGCCGTCCTCCTGGACCTTCCAGACGCGCAGGCGGGCCAGCGCGTCCTCGGGGTCGTCCTCGTCGACGGTCACCGCCCCCTCGGGCCGGGGGATCGCGATCGACTGGACGGTCGACTCGCCTTCCGCTTCCAGGTCGGGATCCGGCGCGTCCCAGTCGAATTCCCACCGATACTGGGCAAGCCCCCCGAAATACCTGATCCAGAGGTCGTCGAAGACCAGTGATCCGCCCTCGATCCGCGGATCGTCCAGCGGGGATACCTCGGCGAACCAGTGGCGGCCCGTCAGGTCGCGTCGCTCCTGGAGGGCACGCAGGATGTAGCGGGCGGCCTCCGGGTTCGAGTACTGGCCGGCCTCGATCGCCGCGAAGAGCTGCGGGTCGGTGAACGACATCACCAACTTGGCGCCCCAGTAGCCGTCGCGGACCGTGACGTTGTCGAACGCGGGATTCGGGATGTTCGGCTTCCAGTCCCCGGGGTCGAAGTTCTTGGAGGTGAAGTAGCCGGCCTCGGCCGGGTATACCGTATCGCTTTCGGTCTGCCACGGCTTCCGGTAGAAGCCGAGTCCCAGGAACCGCTTGCCGATGACACTCAGATCGAGCTCGTTCTCCTGGCCGTGGCGCGGGCCATGCGGCCGTACGGCGGCCGAGCCCAGCGAGGAGCCGAAATCGATCAGGTTGTGTCGCAGATAGCCGTAGCGGGCGGCTTCCTCGTCCTCGGGGCTGCCGGGATCGAGGATGAACATATCCAGGGA
>DATEDS010000227.1:0-16377 GCA_035281565.1 Gemmatimonadota bacterium | reverse complement strand
GGTGCCGGGGCAACAGTCGTCGCCCTTCTTCCAGTTCCCCTTCAGCGTGATGGGCCGGCCGAAGTCGTTGATGTAGCCCAGGCCGTCGTCGCCCGGCTGGCCGGGGTTGCGGAAGTTCGAGCCGTACCCGGTCGTGGCCGGATCGTAGACGTCCACCCCGGGATCGAACTCGTCGTTGTCGTTCCGGTCGTCGAACTTGTCGAATATGGCCCACGGCTTGACGCAGGTCGCGGCGCCGGCCGGAGCCGCCTCGGCGACGGCCACCGCCGAGACGTTGACGAACTCGGTCCCGAACATCTTGGCGAACCAGGTCCCGACCGGGCCGCCGCGCACGTCATCCCGGTGGACCCGGACGGTCACGCGGTCGTTGGCCAGGTCGACGTCGACGTCCTCCTGGGGGTCGATCTGGACGGCCTCGCCCTGGATGGTGTTCATCTCTCCGAACTGCCGGGCCTCGGCGCGTGCCGGGTCGTCGTCGTCCGGCTCGAAGATCAGGGCCCCGGCACCCGCCAGCGCAGCCGCGTCGGCGGCCCGCTGGGCCTCGGCACGGGCCGTGAGGAGCATCCCCACGTCGACGGCCAGCGCCATCATGGAAAGCAGGGCCAGCATCGAGATCGCGACCACGATGATCGTGGCGCCGCGTTCGTTGCGGGTGGGTTTCAACGGATGGATCGCATGCATGGTGCGGATGTCCTTTCGTCGGACGCTCCCCGAAAGGGGCTCAGACCGCTGGGCCGCCTGGACCGGCAGGCTCAAATGCAACCCTCGTGCCGCGGCCGGGAGGGGCGGTGGCGAGCCACGGAACGGGTTCCATGGTCCCCGCCTGGGACTCCGGCACGCGGGGAAGATCCACCCCCCGAGGGAACGGAGGGGCCGGCGTTCTCCCCCGAACGGAAGGGAAGTGCCGACCTTGGGCATCGGCCCGACCGTGCCTGCGGGTACCCGAATGGCGGCCTCGGATGGAGGTGGTATCTTGCCAACCGTGCGCTTCGTCCATGCCGCCCTGTCGCTCCTCGTCCTCGCCGCCTGCGGGGAGGAGCCCGGGCCGTCCCGCGACCCCGTGCCGGACGCGCCTTCCGAGAGCCGCTGGATCACGATCGAGGGCGTCCAGTTCCCGGCGGCCTTCGCCGAAGCCCCCCCCGAGATCGTGGAGGCGTACGTGTTCGCGGCCCGGCATCCGGAGGTCCTCCAGCACATGCCGTGCTACTGCGGCTGCGAGCGGGAGAGCCCGCCCCACCGCTCCAACTACGACTGCTTCGTGAACGGGATCGACCGGACCGGTCCCACCCCGCGGGTGGAGCCGGATCCGATGGGGTTCACCTGAACCATCTGCATCGACGTCGCCCGGGAGGCGAAGACCCAGTACGAAGCCGGCGTTCCGCTCGTGGAGATCCGGGAGATCGTGGAAGAGAAGTACAGCCAGGGGCGGCCGGGGACACCGACGCCACGGCCGCCGGCCGAAGACCCGGCCGGCACGACCGCGCCTACCGGAGCGTGAAGGTCAGCTCGAGGTCGTCGATGAAATAGGTCCGCGACGTCTCGAACGTCCCCCAGACCCCCAACGCGACCCACAGGAGACCCTCACCGTCGGCGGTCGCCGTCCCGAGGGAGTAGGACCGCGTGCCCCAGACATGGCCCACGTCCTCGCCCGAGCCGTTGCCGGTGTCGTCCCGGAAGACCAGGTCGTCCACGGTTTCCGGGTCGGCCTCCGACACCGTGGCGACGATCGTCCAGAGGCCGATGTCGCCGAAGTCCGCGCTGGCGAAGTCGAACGCCACCTCGACGTCGTAGGTCGCGCCCGGCTGGAGCTCGAAGGCGCGCTCCATCCAGATCTTCCCGGCGTCGTTCAGGTTGTCGAGCGAGAGCCGCATCGACCAGTCGCCGCGCTCGGCCAGCTCGTCGGAGCGCTCGACCGACCACGTGACCGGAGGGTCCTCGAGGTCCGTGCCGTCGGCCACCCAGCCGCCGGGATCGCTCTCGAACGTGAAGCCGAAGGTCTGGCGCAGGAAGGGCTCGTCCGTGGACGCGCCGCATCCGCCGCCCAGAACGCCGACCGCCGCGGCGATCGGCAGCCAAACGCGGGTCACCGCGGGTGGGGGAGGGGGATCAGGAGGAGCGCAAGCGAGCCCCCGAGCGGGAGCGCGCCGACCAGGGCCAGCCAGAGATCGTGGAGGTAGAACGACACGACCGTGAGGAGGATCCCCAGGACCAGCGAGGCCAGGGCGAGCTTGGCCCGGATCGGGATCAGGCGGGCCAGGACGGCGTGGGTCCTCGTCGAGTCCATGCGCGAAGGCACGCTAGCGGCGCCGGATGACGTTGGCAAGCGCCGACCGGGGCGATAAGCTCCGCCCCATGATCGTGGCCGGGATCGCCGTCCTCCTCTCCTTTCTCCTCTTCCTGGCCGTCCTCGCCGTCCTGGTCCTCGTCCGGCGGGGCGATGCACCCTCGAGGCGCACGAGTCGCGAGTACGACGCCAGCCGTCGCGAGGCGGTGCGCCTCCTGACCGGTGCGGAGTCCGCCCCGGCGACGAGCCGGTCCTGGACCCGGCGAGCCGGGTCCGCCGGGGACGGCCCGCTCGAGGCGCCCTTCCGGTCGGCTCTCGCCGAGGCCCTCCGGGTCGCCGTTCCCGGCGATCGCGGGCTCGTCGTCGAGCCCGACGGGACGGCCCGGCTCGCCGGGGACGCGCGGATCGTCGCGGCGGTCTCGACCGCGGGGCTGCGCGCGCGGGGGCCGGGAGAGGGCGACGGCCTTTCCATCGGCCTGGTCCTCGTTGATCCCGAGCCGCCGGGAGCCGATCCGGCGTGGGTCGCCCTCCCGGTGCAGGTTCTCTTCCCGGCGCTCGAGCGGGCCGGACGGACCGACCTGGTCGAGCGGCTCGAGGGGCTGGCCAGGAGGCTGGCGTGAGCTCGCGCCGCCTGTCGGCCACGAAGAACCGGAGATACTGGGACGGGATCGCCGACGAGTACCAATCGCTCCACGGCCGGCGCCTGACGGCCGCGCGTCCGGCGTGGGGGGTATGGCGGATCCCCGAGAGCCGGCTCGAGGTCCTCGGCGATCCGCGGGGCCGCGACCTGCTCGAGCTCGGATGCGGTGCCGCCCAGTGGTCGATCGCCCTGGCCCGGGCCGGCGGGCGCCCCGTCGGCCTGGACAACTCCGGGCACCAGCTCGAGCATGCCCGCCGCCTGGTCCGGCGCGCCCGGGTCCGGGTCCCCCTCGTCCATGCAAGCGCCGAGGACGTTCCGCTGGCCGACGCGACCTTCGACGTCGTCTTCTGCGACCACGGGGCGATGTCGTTCGCCGATCCCCGCCGGACCGTCCCCGAGTGCGCGCGCCTCCTCCGCCCGGGCGGGCTCCTCGCGTTCTGCCACGAGAGCCCGTTCTCGCGCGTCTGCACGAGCGAGGGTCGAGGGAGGCAGGTGGCCTCGCTCCAACGCGACTACTTCGGGACCGGGCGCCATGATTCGGGGGTGCACGTCGAGTACCATCCGGGGTATGGAGAATGGATCGGGATGTTCCGGGAGAGCGGGCTGTCGATCGAGGCGCTGATCGAGCTGCGCCCGGCCCCGAACGCGGCGACGTCCTACGACGGCTGGAGCCGGGAGTGGGCCCGCCGATGGCCGGCCGAGAACCTGTGGAAGGTAAGGAAGGAGGCACCATGACGATCTCGACGAGACGCTGGATCTGGGCGACGATGGCCGCGGTCGTTTCGGCGACCGGCTGCGGGGATGCCTCGACGTCCGGCCGTGCGGAGCCGTCGCCCGATCCGGGCGCGGCACGGACCGCGGCATCCGACCCGGCCGCCGAGGTCGAAATCCGTGAGTGGCCGGTGCCGTGGCCCGCGACCCGACCCCGTGACCCGTACGTCGGGCCGGACGGCCGGGTCTGGTTCGTCGGCCAGCAGGGGGACTACCTGGGTGTCCTGACTCCCGAGGATGGCGAGTTCGCGCGCTTCGACCTCGATCCCGGCGCCGGACCGCACAACCTGATCGTGGGCCCCGACGGGACGGTGTGGTACGCGGGGAACCGGGCCGCCCACATCGGCCGTCGGGATCCTGCCAGCGGCGCGATCGAGAAGATCCCCCTGGCCGATCCGGCGGCCGGGGATCCGCACACCATGATCTTCGACGGCGAGGGGGACATCTGGTTCACCGTGCAGGGAGGGAATCGGGTCGGCCACCTGGACACCGACACCCGCGAGATCCGGATCGCCCAGGTCCCGACGCCCGAAGCCCGACCCTACGGCATCGTGGCCGACGGGAGCGGCCGGGCCTGGTTCACGGAGTTCGGGACGAACAAGATCGGCCGTATCGACGCGGCGACGATGGCGATCGAGGAGATCGTGCTGCCACGCGCGGAGACGCGCCCCCGCCGGCTGGAGATCGACGGCTCCGGGAACGTCTGGTACGTCGACTTCGCGGGCGGATACCTGGGCCGGATCGATCCGGCGGGCGAGGTCCGCGAGTGGCGGACGCCTGGCGGCCAGGCGGCGCGGCCCTACGGGATGGCGATGGACGAGAAGGGGCGCCCCTGGTTCGTCGAGACCGGGCCTTCCCCCAACCGGCTGGTCGGGTTCGATCCCCAGACCGAAACGTTCGCCTGGAGCGCGGAGATCCCGAGCGGCGGGGGCAGCGTCCGGCACATGTTCTTCCATGTTCCCGATCGGACGATTTGGTTCGGAACCGACACCGGGACGATCGGACGGGCGACCCTGCCCTAGCTCCGGCCGCCTTCAGGGCGGTGGGGGCGGTTCCAGGAACTGCAGGATGAAGGCCTCGGGCCCGACCGGGCTTCCGGTGGCCGCGGCCGCCAGGTCGTCGTAGTGGAGGCCGGCCCCGGGCCGGAAGATGCGCTCCCGGAGCCACGCGCCGACTTCCGGGCGGCCCGCGTAGCTCGCGGCGCCGTCCAGCACGTCGTCCCTCAGCCGTCCGTCGATCTGCGAGGCCAGGCATTCCCCGAGCAGGTAGTTGTGGTAGTAGACCGGCGCCACGACCACGTGGATCTTGGCCGCGTAGTCGGCCGCCCCCGGGGGCCGCTCCGGTCGCGGGATCTCCTGGAACCGCTCGACGAGCTCCCACCACAGCGCGTTCAGGTCCTGGTCGGGATCGGCATAGAGGCGCCGCTCGAAGTGGGCCATGACCAGGATCCAGCGGACCACGACCTGCATGGTGGCCCGGGCCTCCGCGGCGGTCGGACCGTCCAGCCGCGCCGCACCGGCGTCGTCGACCACCCCCAGGTCGCGCATCCATGCGGGGCTGCGGGAGAGCCGTCCGAACAGCATGGCGATCGCCTCGGTGACCAGCGTGTGGGCCGGCCTGCGGAGGTCCCACGGGAGTGCGGGGTCGATGCCGAGATCGTACACGGCGTGGCCAAGCTCGTGGAGGGTCGTCCCCATCCAGCGCTCGTTGCTCCGCAGGTTGAGCAGGATCCGGACGTCTCCCTGCCGGTCGATGTCGGTGGCGAAGGCGTGCGGGTCCTTGCCCTCGGCTTCGTGCAGACTGGACCTCGCCAGCACGGCATCGACCGGGAGGCCGATCCCCTCGAAGAAGCGCCCGGCCAGGGCGGTCGGGTCGACCGTCGAGTAGACCTCGTCCAGGTCGGCCCCGAAGACGTCGGGAACGTCCTGGAAGAACTGATCCGCGTAATGCCACGGCTGGAGCTCTCCGGCGGGGCGCCCGTAGCGGTCGGCGAGGGCGTCGTCGATCGACCGCTTGGTCTCCCGATAGGCGGCCCCCGACCGTTCGTCGAGGACGGTGAGCAGCCGGTCCAGCCGGCCGGCGTCCTGTTCCTGGAGGGCGAGCCGCATCATGTAGAAGTCCTGGAAGCCGACCCGGTGGGCGGCGCGGTTGCGGAGGACCACCAGCTCGTGGAGCCGGTCGGCCACCACCGGGCCGACCCGCTTCAGCGCCTCCCACGCCTCGCGGCGTCCGGCTTCGTCTCCGTCCTCCCGGAGCACCCGGTCCAGGTCGTTGGCCGACACGCGACGACCCTGGAAGACCGGCCGGAAGGTGGCGAACTCCCGCTCGGCTTCGGCGGCGAGACGGTTGATGTTCCGGCTCAGCCGGGGATCGACCTGGCGCGGCAGGGCCTCCAGATAAAGAAGCTCGATCCGGCGGGCGAGCGCGGGGTCGTCCAGGACCGCCTCGCGCGCCCGGCAGAGCGCGTCGAACACGCCGGGCTCGGCGTACAGCCCGTCGATCCGGTTGCGGAACGCCTCCACCTTCCGGTAGGCGGCGGGGTCGCCGGTGACGGCGGCGTCCCACCAGGCGCGGGCGGCGCCGGTCTCGAGGGGCTGGAGGCCGGTCGCGAGGCGCTCGACGAGATCACGGGCGTCGTTCATCGACCGGGAAATCTAGAGCCCGCCCCGCGGCCGGCGGTAGGCGCGCGCCCGGCGCCCGCTCGACTCCATCGGTGTTAGGTTGTCGTCTCCGAAGGAGGTCTCCGCATGGAGAGCAAGTTCGCGGATTTCCGCATCGCCATGGCCCACCGGCTGCGAGCAGCCCGAGGGGATCTCACGCAGGCCCAGCTCGCCGAGCTGACGGGCTACACCCAGCAGATGATCAGTCGTTACGAGAGCGGCCGCATCCCGCGCTCGTTCTGGTTCCTGGCCAACCTTTCGGACGCCACCGGGCTGGACGTGGACCATGTCCTGACCGGCAGGCGCCGCAGGAAGCCGGGACTGACCCAGCTCCGACGTCCGGCGTGAGGCCGAACGGGGAGGACCGGCGTGGTCCGCGTCCGCCCCGTTTCGTGAACTGCGGGGTCCTGCTGGCGCTGGCCGGGCTCGGGGTCTTCGCCATGCTGGGATGGGTGCTGGCCCAGATCCTGTGCTACGGACCCGGGGGGGCGGTCCCGACGCCCGAGTTCCCCGGATGACCCAGCCCGGCATCCAGGACGGCGCCTGGATCGGCGACCCGACCGGGGTCTTCGTCTACCTGGCCGCCCTTCTCGGAGCCGTGTACGCGCTCTCCGGGCTGCGCCCGGTCGCGAAGCTGTTCGAGTTCGCCCCGGCCATCCTGTGGGCCTACTTCCTCCCCATGGTTTCGACCACGCTCGGGATCATCCCCGTCGAGTCGGCCGCGTACGACTGGATCGTGCGCCACCTCCTCCTCGTGGCCCTGGTGCTGCTCATGGTGACGGTGGACCTGCCGGCGGTCGTGAAGCTCGGGCGACCGGCACTGATCATGATGCTGACCGGCACCCTGGGGATCGTCCTCGGCGGGCCCCTGGCGCTGGCCGTCTTCGGCCGCGGTCTGCCGCCGGACGCGTGGAAGGGGATGGCCGCGCTGTCGGGGTCCTGGATCGGGGGCTCGGCCCAGCTGGTCGCGGTCGCCGAGTCGGTCGGGACCCCGGACGCGATGCTGGGGCCGATCATCGTCGTCGACACCCTGGTCGGCTACGGCTGGATGGGGATTCTCCTCTTCCTCTCGGCCTACCAGACACGATTCGATCGCTGGAATCGCGCCGACACCCGCCTGATCGAAGAGACGAACGCGGCCCTGGCTGCCAAATACGCGGAGATCCAGCGGCCGATCACGGTCCGCGACCTGAGCATGATCCTGGCCGTCGGCTTCGTCGGCGCCTACCTGTGCAGGTGGGCGGGCGAACGCCTGCCCGAGCTCGGCGACCCCCAGATCGTGAGCCACACGACCTGGGCGGTCGTGCTGGTGACGACCGTGGCGCTGGGGCTCTCGTTCACGCCGCTGAGCCGGCTCGAAGGGCCGGGGGCCTCGCGCGTCGGGACGGTGGCCCTCTATCTCCTGGTCACCGCCATCGGCGCCCGCGGCGACCTTCGGGCGATCGCCGAGGCGCCGCTGTTCCTGGCCGCCGGGGCGCTTTGGATCGCGGCCCACGTGGCGCTCCTGATCGTGGTGGCGCGGCGGATCCGGGCGCCCCTCTTCTTCGTTGCTACCGGCTCCATGGCGAACGTGGGCGGCGCGGCGAGCGCCCCGGTCGTGGCCGGCGTGTACCACCCCGCGATGGCCCCGGTGGGGGTCCTGATGGCCGTGGTCGGCTACGTGATCGGGCTCTATGGCGGGCTCGCCTGCGCCTGGCTCCTGAGCCAGGTCTCGGTGCATCTCCTTTAGGTTGGCGCGGGGCCGTCCCCCGGAGCCCGCAACACGTTCCGGCTCTCAGGCGCCCGCGGGGGCCTGCCCCCCGACCGTATGCCCGATCAGGCCGCCGATGGCCCCGGTGAAGGTGGCACTCAAGGTGCCGAGGAAAAGGACCCACGCCTGCACGTCCCCGAGGAAATGCGAGACCGCGATCCCGATCACGGCCGAGAGGCCGCCCACGATCGCCCCGCCGAGGACGGCGCTCCCGCGCGTAGAGCGCGCCCAGCGACCGTAGAGGAATCCGGCGATCAGGGAGATCGCCATGCCGAGCGGGGCGAAGAGCGAGGCCACCGCGACCGTGTTGTGCCCGACCACGACCATTCCGACCTGGAGCAGCGTTCCCAGGAGCAGCGAGGGGATCAACGCCTTGGACGACACGGCCATTTTCACCTCCGGTAGGGGTAGGGCTCAACACTATGGCCGAATCGCCTCGGCTGCGAGGGCTCCAGAGGCCGGGGCTTGGCTCCTACTCGTACCGTAGCGCGACGATCGATCACGCGGATCGGCTCGATCGTGCCGGTCGCGGCGACCGTGGAGACGAGGTCGCGGCGCTCGACGGTCGCGGTCTCGAGTCCGGCGAGGGCCCGGTCCCCGGATCGGCCGCATGAACGAACGAGGGCCGGGACGTCCGCCCCGGCCCTCGTACCCCGCGGAGTGCGTGAAGCTTCAGCGACCCGTCGGTGCCCCCTCCGCCGGGGCGGTCTGGCTCGGATCGTCGGCCGGGTTCACGTAGGTCAGCGCCCAGGGGCCGATTCCATGAACCTGGATCTCGGTCTCGCCCTTGACCCGCACGAAGTGCGGGCTCTCCGCCGGGATCACGATCAGCGCCCCGGGGCCGAGATCGCGCAGCGCGGATTCGTCGAAGGCCTCGCCCATGCCGATCCCGAACGTTCCCGAGATCACGGTTACGCTCTCGGTCCCCGGGTGGAAGTGGGGAGCGACCTGGTATCCGTCGGGAACCCTGACGCGGAAAACGAACGGCCCCTCCTTGGCCAGGTCCCCCGCCAGGACCGCCATGTTCGCCCCTGCCGGCAGGATCGGCGGTGCGGGCTGCCAATCGATGTCGCCGGGCTCGACGACGATGTGCGTTGCCTCGGCGGTCGCGGTGGCGGCCTCCTCGGCTGGCTTCTCGTACTCCTGGGCCAGCGCCGGAGCGGTGGCCAGGAGAACAACGGCGGCGAGAGCCGCCGGAATGTTCCAGTGCTTCATTTCCTGTACCCCCCTTTCGTCTTTCTCCTGGTTTCCCCGATCTTGCGATCGGGCTGCTGCAAGAGCCAGTCTAAGCCTCTCCCCGGTAGATGTCGATCACGGTGCCGATGAACGCCTGGGACTCGTCCCACGGCCGCTGGAACGTGTTCCGGCCGATGATCGAGCCGTAACCCCCACCGTCCCGGATCCCGCGGATGTCGTCGTAGAAGGCGTCCTCGCTCGTCTTCGAGCCGCCCGAGAAAATGACGATCCGCCTGCCGTCGAAGGCGGCCTGGATGACGTGCCGCACGCGGTCGGCGGTCGTGGAGCGCGGGATCTCGAGCTCCTCGTAGATCTTCTTCGCCTTGTCCTGGAACAGGAACTCCGACGGGAGCTTCACCTTGACGACGTGGGCCCCCATCTGGCAGGCGAGCTGGGCGGCGTAGGCGACGACGTCCAGCGCGGTCTCGCCCTTGGAGTCGGGGATCCCCGAACCCCGCGGATAGGACCAGACGACGACGGCCAGAGCGGCCGATTTCGCCTCCTCGGCCAGATACTGGAGCTTCTCGTACATCTCGGTGCAGTGGGCCGAGCCGGGGTAGATCGTGTAGCCGATCGCCACACACCCGAGCCGCATCGCCGCCTCGACCGATCCGGTCACCGCCGGGATCGGGTCACCCTCGTCGTAGAGGAGGTCGTGGTTGTTGAGCTTGAGGATCAACGGGAGGTGGCCCGAGAAGTTCCCGGCGATCGCCTCCAGGAAGCCGAGAGGGGCCGCATAGCCGGACATCCCGGCGGCCAGCGCGAATCGCGGGTGGTACTCGGGATCGTAGGCCGGCGGGTTGACCGCGAACGAGCGGTGCGGCCCGTGCTCGAACCCCTGGTCGACCGGCAGGATCACGAGCCGCCCCGTCCCGGCCAGCCGTCCCTGCATGAAGAGCCGGCGCAGGTTGGCCTTCGTCCCCGCGCTGTCGCTCGGATAATACGAAAGGATCTCCTCGACGCGGCCGCCCGGCTGCGTCCCGGTCTCGGGTTCCGCCACCAGGGTGGCGTGATCGTGGTGCGTCATGCGGTCGCTCCTTTCGATGCGATGGCGGCTTCCGCCGCCCCGGTCATACGGGACTGGATCTCGAGGACCTCGCTGCGGCTGCCGATCACGAGCGGGGTCCGCTGGTGCAGCTCCTCGGGGACGATCTCGAGGATGGGGCGCCGGCCGTCGGTCGCCGCTCCGCCCGCGGCTTCGGCCAGGAAGGCCAGCGGGGCGGCCTCGTAGAGGAGGCGCAGCTTCCCGTTCGGGTTGCGGGCGTCGTCCGGATAGAAGAACACGCCGCCGCGCAGCAGGATCCGGTGGAAGTCGGCCACCAGGGCCCCCACGTAGCGCAGCGAATAGGTCGGCCCGCCGGCGCCCTGGCTGTGGTCCTCCACGAACGAGCGGAAGCCGTCGTCCCAGGTGCCGAGGCGGGCCAGGTTGGCCGAGAACTCCTTCCCCCGCTCCGGCATCCGGATGCTGGGGTTCGAGAGGAAGAACTCCCCGACGGCCGTATCGAGCGTGAAGCCGTGGACGTTGCCCCCGACCCCATAGACCAGGATGCACTGGGGCCCGTAAAGCACGTAGCCGGCCGCGACCTGTTCGCTCCCCGCGCGAAACACTTCGCGCGGCGTCGCGTGGTCGCTGCCCTCGACCCGCCGACGCAGCGAGAAGATGGTGCCGACCGCGCCGTCGACGTCGAGGTTGGAAGAGCCGTCCATCGGATCGTAGCACAGGACGTACTCCGAGCGCGGGCAGTCCTCCTCCAGGTGCTCGATGTCCTCCATCTCCTCGCTGACCAGCGAGCACAGGAGCCCGAGCCCGGAGAAGTGCCTCTGAAGGACCAGGTTGGCGAACCAGTCGAGCTTGTGGACGGCCTCGCCCTGGACGTTGATCCCACCCTGCATCCCGGCCAGGGGACCCAGGCCGACCTGGGCGAGCTGGGCCCGGATCTCCTTGCAGGCGGTCGCGATCTCGGCGATGATCGCGGCCACCTTGCCGCCCGCTTCGGTGTGCTCTTCGACCTCGTGGAGCAGGTGTTGGGTGAGGGTGACGCGGCGCTCGGGCATGGCCTCCTCTCGCGAGCAGGTCGTGAGGAACCTGGAAGGCCTGGGGGACGAATCTTAGCGCCCGATTGGCGGGCCGGCCACGGTGTCCACGATCTGACAGGGCGGGCACGCGGGCGGTGCTATGCTGCTGCAATGCCGCCGGAGACCAGAGCTTCCGGCAGTCCATGGCCCGGGATTCCGATGCCCGGTGGCCGACCCCTCGGGGAAGACATCGAAGTCGACGTCTGCGTCGTGGGGGCGGGCATCGCGGGGATCAGCACCGCCTACAGGCTGGCCCGCGAGGGGAAGCGCGTCGCGGTTCTGGACGCCGGACCCGTGGGCGGCGGCGAGACCTCGCGCACGACCGCCCACCTTGCCAGCGCCGTGGACGACCGGTTCACCGAGATCGAGCGTCTCCATGGCCTGGATGGATCCCGGATCTGCGCCGACAGCCATGCGCGGGCGATCGACGCGATCGAGGAGGCGGTGCGGGCCGAGCGGTTGGCGTGCGACTTCGAGCGGCTCGACGGCTACCTGTTCGAGGGGGGCGACGACTCGGGCGTCTCATTGGCCGAAGAGCTGGAAGCCGCGCGGCGGGCCGGGGTGGCGGGGGTCGTCAGGCTCCGCCGGACTCCGGTGGAGCGGCTCGACGCGAGCTGCCTCCTGTTCCCCCGGCAGGGGCAGTTCCACCCGCTGAAGTACCTGGCTGGTCTGGCCCACGCGATCGTCCGGGACGGCGGGCGCCTGCACCCGGAGACCCTGGTCCGGGACGTCGAAGAGGACCGGCCGGCCCGCGTGGTCACCAAAGCCGGGCCCGTCGTCACCGCCGACTCCGTCGTAGTGGCCACCAACGCGCCGTTCATCGACCGCTTCGCCATCCACAGCAAGCAGGCGCCCTACCGGACCTACTCGATCGCCGCCCGGGTGCCGCGCGGATCCGTGCCGCACGGGCTCTACTGGGACACGATGGATCCCTACCATTACGTGCGACTGGCCCCTTCCGCGGCGGACGAGGACCTGCTGATCGTCGGGGGCGAGGATCGCAAGCCCGGCGACGACGCTGACGACGAGGAGCGGCTCGAGGAACTGGAGCGATGGACCCGCGAACGCTTCCCGGTCAGCGAGCTCCGGTACCGCTGGGCGGGACAGGTCATGGAGCCCATCGACGGGGTGGCGTTCATCGGCCGCAATCCAGGGCGCCATGAGAACATCTACGTCGCGACCGGAGATTCGGGGATGGGGATGACGCACGGAACGATCGCCGGCCTCCTCATCACCGATCTCATCATGGAAAGGGAGAATCCCTGGGCGCGCCTCTACGACCCATCGCGAGTGACGCTGGGCGCGCTGGGAAGATTCCTGCGTGATGGCGCAAGCGTGGTCGGGACGCTGGCCGAGTGGTTCAAGTCCGGCGATGTTGCGAGCGTTGACGAAATCGCTCCCGGATCGGGAGCGATCCTGCGTCGCGGCATCAGTAAGGTCGCCGTTTACCGAGACCGGGAAGGACGGCTCCACGAGCGAACCGCGGCCTGCACGCATCTGGGGTGCGTCGTGGCCTGGAACCCGGTCGCCGGCTCATGGGACTGCCCCTGTCACGGATCCCGGTTCGATCCGTACGGCCGCGTTCTGGCCGGCCCGGCGGTCGCCGACCTCAAGCCCCCCTCGGCTTCTTGAAAGTTCGACGCTGGGCGCTCACTTTGGGCCACCGTGCGCACGCTCCTCGAATTCCACCGCTCGCCCAACTCGGTCAAGGTCCGGGTCGCCCTCGGCTTCAAGGGCCTCGACTACGAGATCCGGGAGATGATGGCGGCCGACCGCGCGCCGATGATCGAGGCGGCGGGCTGGCCGCTCGTGCCGATCCTGCTGGACGGCGACGTGGTCATGCGGGACTCGGCGGCGATCCTGCATTATCTGGAGGCCAACTACCGTGATGCGCCGAGCCTGACGCCGGCGTCACGCGACGACATCCAATCGGCCGAGGCCCTGCTGGCGCGCCTGAACCCCGAGGTCCTCGGCATCCAGTGGAGCGTCGAGGAGGAGATGAGGAAGCCGGAAGCCGATCGCGACACGGCCCGGATCGCCGCCCACCGCTCCGGCATGATCGCGGCTCTCGGACGGCTGGACGAGCGGCTGGCCGCGGATCCATGGCTCGTCGGCGGCGCGATGTCGATCTACGACATCATCCTCGCCTGCAACCTGCTCCCGTCACGGCCTCCGGCCAGGTTCGTGGAGCAGAGCCCCCTCTGGCGCTTCTGCGCCGACCACCTCGCCCTGGACGGCGACCGTCCCGCCGTCGAGGCCTGGGTCGACCGCGTCATCGCGCACGACGCCAGGCTGTAACGGATCTTTGGTAGACGACGGGGGCGGGTGGGGAAGACCCCCGCCGGAGGCGGTACCGTTCGTGCACAACCGCCCTCTTCGCCGCAGTCGCGTGGGGACGGGGCGGGTCGACCGAGGGGCAACTTTACGCCTCCGGCGGGGGTCTTCCCCACCCGCCCGAGGTCGTCGCCGAGAATTCAGCTCGCGCGTCGCGCGCGATCGATGGGAACGACCCCCGGCTCGGCGGGGATGTCGTCGGCCCGCACCGGGATCGTGAACCAGAACGTGGCCCCGGCGCCCGGCTCGCTCTCGACCCCGATCTGACCTCCGTGCGCGACGATCATGTCGCGGGCGATGGAGAGCCCGAGACCCGCTCCGAGAGACCGCGCCGGGCCGTCCGCCTGGTAGAACTTCTCGAACACGAGCGCGACCTCCTCGTCGGGGACCCCGGGACCCGTGTCACGGACCCGCACGCGAAGCCCGCGGTCGTCGGCCGCCGCCGAGACCGTCACGGTCCCTCCCGGAGGCGTGAACTTGACCGCGTTGCTGAGCAGGTTCCCGAGGACCTCGTTGCGGAGCCGCTCCACGTCGCCCCAGACCACGAGGGGAGCATTGGCCGAGATCCGGGTGCAGATCTCGATCCCCCGCTGGCGCGCCAGCGAGCCGAAGGATCGCACCACGCCCTCGAGCAGATCGGGAACCGAGACCGCGTCCCGCTGGAGATCCAGCGCGCCCGCCTCGTAACGCCCGAGGTCGAGGAGCTGGTTGACGAGGCGCGTCAGCACGCTGACCTGCTCGTGGATCGCCTTGAGCGACCGTCGCTGCTCGGAGTTCAGCTCCCCCAACTGACCCTCGTCCAGGATCTCCGCGTAGCCCCCGATGACGTTGAGGGGGTTCTTGAGCTCGTGGCTCGCCATGCTCACGAACTCCGCCCTCAGGCGTTGAAGCCGGGCCAGCTCCTCGGTCATCGAGCGGAAGGATCGGCTCAGATCCCCGATCTCGTCGGGCCGCCCATAAGGGAGATCGTCGGGCGCCGAGAAGTTGCCGGCGGCCATGCCGGCCATCGCGTTCCGGAGATCGAGGATGGGCTGTCCGACGGCGCGCACGGTCCAGAGCCCCAGGCCGAGCGCGCACGTGAGGGCGAGGACGGCGGTCACGCCGATCGTCGATCGCGTCGCCGTGATCCCCGCCCCGATCTCGGCGAGCCACCGCGCTCCCTCCCGCTCGATCGCCCGGGAGACCGAGACGAGCCCGCGCTCGGCATCCTGGTAGACGCCGGCGACGGACCGAAACGAGGCGGTCGCCTCGGTCGCGGCCCCGGCCTCGACCAGGGAATCGATCTCCGCCGTCGCCGCAAGCAGACGCACCACGTCGTCGTCGACCGAGGCCGCGGCCGCTCCGAAGCCCGCCCGCTCCAGCGTGTCCAGCGCCGCCTCCGCACCCCGGAGCGCGATCCACATCGAGCGCCTCGACACCGGGTCGCCGGCGACGATGTAAGCCCGCTGGTGGCGGTCCAGCTCGGCCAGCGCGGTACGGGTCCGTCCCACCGCCGCGGTGGCCTGGGCCTGCGGTCCCTCGAGACGCCGGGCGACGTCACCCATCTCCATCAGCCGGGCGAGCCCGTAGAGCGCGGGGTAGATCAGCAGGATTCCCATCACCGCGAGCGACAGCAGGAGCCGGATGCGGAGGGTCATGGCCGGAGCGTCTCCCGGATCCGCTGGAGCTCCGCTTCGAGCCGGATCACCTGTTCGCGCAGGCGCGCGTTGTCCTCGCGGAGGGCCCTGCCCCCGTCGGGCGGGGCCGTGCCGCCCGGGCGCCTGCTCAGCTCGGGAGGGGCGCCGCCCCCGAGGATCCCCCAGTCCGACGCGTCGCACGATCCATCCGCCCCGCCGCCGGGTCGACCCATCGCCAGCAGGAGCTCGACGTCGCCGGGAGGCTTCCCGGAGATCGAGAACGGTCGGCCTCCCGCCCGCAGCGCCTGCAGGTAGATCGTCTCGGCGAGGGGCCGCGTCCACGGGAAGGTCTCGGGGCGGGCCAGCCAGTGGCCGGCAAGAGCCGCGGCCCGGTCGGGGTCTCCGGCCGGGTTCCGCGGGTCGGTCTCGAGCGCGGCGATCAGGAGCAGGGCCTGCCGCCCGAGCCGTGCGTCCCCGCAGGTCCGCCGAACCTCGACCAGCGCCTCGCGGGCCCGGACGAACTCGCCCCGTCGGAGTGCGAGGGCGCCCGCGTCCAGCCCGCTCGCGCCGGCCTCCCGGTGGGCGCCGGACGACGCGCAGCCGGAGAGGAGGGTCAGCAGGCCCGCCACCGCCATCACCGGCGCGCGGCTCACCGGGGATCCTCCAGGTAGACCCGCAGGAACGCCTCCACCAGCGACGGCTCGAACTTGCTGCCCGACTTCGACTCGATCGATTTGAGCGCGTCGAAGACCGACCACGCCTCCTTGTACGGGCGGACGTGGGTCAGGCTGTCGAAGACGTCGGCCAGGCTCACGATCCGCGCAGCGGGCGGGATCGCCTCTCCGGCCAGTCCCCGGGGATAGCCGGTGCCGTCCCAGCATTCGTGATGCGAATGGGCGATGTCGGCCGCCATGTCGAGCAGCCCGATCCGACTCCCCGACAGGATCCGGGCGCCGATCGTCGTGTGCACCTTGACCTGCTCGAACTCCTCGTGGGTCAGCGGTCCCGTC
>DATEDS010000226.1:0-4564 GCA_035281565.1 Gemmatimonadota bacterium | reverse complement strand
AACCCCCCCCCCCCCCCCCCCCCCAGACCCCCCACACCCCCAAGAGGGCGTATCCCCTCCTTGCAGTGAAAGTGAAGGGCGGCCGCATGCGGGATCCAGGGCTATGCTTTCCCGAACACTGCAGCGTTCTTACCAGCCATACCCCGGAGGCATATCCCTTGGATCCCGTCGCAACCCCGGACGTCCGCCGCGCCCTCTCGGAGTTCCTGACCGCGCACGCGACCTACCGGCGCGCCTTGGGCAAGCTGGAAGCAGCCCTCGCGGTTCAGCAGCCGCTGGGGCTCGAGGACCTGCAGCGCCGGGCGCGAGACCGCATCCGGGAGGTCTTGGCCCACAACGGGCCGATGAACCTCTCCCGGCTCTTGGACCTGACGAAGGTCGACGGGATCAGCCGGGCGGATCGGCGCGGGTTGGTCTACGCGATGGCGGATCGGGCGGAGGTCTCTCTGACCAAGCAGCGCACCAAGGGACGTCCCGCGACGCACGTGGGGATCGCCCCGGGGGGTGCCGGCACCCCCCCGAACGTCAAGGGTCGGGGCGAATCTGCCGAAGATTCTCTGTAGGGGGGTTGACGCTGGCCACCCGGCCGGAGTACCGTCCCCCTATCGCATTTACCCGCCGAGTCTGGAGGCTCCGCAATGAACACCACCCCTTCCCCGCACGCCATCCTCGCCCGCCACTACGCCGGGATGGAGCTCGAGCCCGGGCAGCTGCTGCTCGCCCCGCACCACCTCAACCTCGCCCGCGAGTTGGGGGAGCTTGACGGGAAGCGTCGGGCATGGGCCATCGCCCCCGAGGACGCTCCCGAGATCGTCCGCGCCCTCTCCGCGGGGGACGTCCCTTGGCCGCTCTCCGGTGAGTGGGCCGGGGACATGACCCCCCAGACGCTCGCGGCCGAGATCCTCGGGGAGCACTGGGACGGCTGGCCCGCCGAGGACGTCGACCTTCTCTCGGACACCTATGAGGAGGCTTTCCAGCGAACCTATGAGGAGTACGTGGCCTCGCTGGTCACTCCCTCCGAGGACGCGCGGGAGGAGTTCTTTGAGGCCTAAGCCTCACCACGGATCCGGGCGGCCTACGGGCGCTCCTCTCAGACAGGCCGGATCCTCTGCCCTACCCAACCCCGAGTTCTGGAGGACTCACACCATGCCGAACATCCCTGACCCTCTCTCCCCCGGACACGTCCTTCACGTCCCGGGCACAAGCGACGGTCACGCATCCCTCTCCGTCCCGTGCCCGGACTCCGCCCACGCCCACGCCTTCCTCGGCCAAGACGGGAACCTCGCGGTCCCCGGGGGCCGCTACGGGACCGACACCGAGTCCTGCATCCCCGTGGCCATCGCGCTGGCGCGGACGTACTGCTTCCAATGCGGCACGGAGGTGACCTACGGTGACTTGGACTGGGCCATGAGCGAGGTGGTCAACTCCACCGACGGAGTCTCGTCCCTCCTTCGCGCGTATGGCGAGGAGGCCGGAATCGACGTCCGAGACATCCTCGATGAGTCCGAATTCTACGCCGGGCACGAGGACGAGGAAGAGGACGAGCGCACCCTTCATTACTCCGTTTGCGTAGATGGGGCGCCCGTTGAGGATTTCGAGGATGGCGTGGACGCGCTTGAGCGGGCCGAGGAGATTCGCCGCATCGGATACGCCCCGAACGGGGGCGGGAGCATGGCGGACTATCACGACCCGGACGTGGTCACCGTCCTCGTCTGGACCGATCAGGACGAGTAGCCACAAGCGGCCCGCATGGTGCGCAGCGGGGAGGGGTTCGATTCCCCTTCCGGGCCCTGCAGGACCCCACATCCACCCCTGATCTCTGGAGGGATCATGAGCGAGTTCCGCACGATGGCAGAGGTTCGCAAAGCCAACGCGAGCAGTTCCCAGCCCTACTGGTTTGAGGCTGGCACCCGCCGCTTCTTCTCGTCCCGCATCGGGCGCACCCTCTACGGCGGTCGCTACTTCATCACGAGCGAGACCCCCGACTGGGACACCCCCCGTCGCTACTCCGTTCGCGAAGTGATGCCCGACGCGACGATCGAGACCGTCGGAAAGTTCCGGGCCCACGGGACGTCCCGCGAAGCCCGCAACGCGATTCGCGCCCTGCTGGCATGAGGAACCGCATCGCCACCCTCTCCGCCGTTGCCATCCTCGGCTTCGGCGCGGGAGCCCTCACCACTCATGGGGTCCCTTCGGGGACCCCATGCCCCCCGGGCGCGGGCACCCTGCGCTCATGGGAGGACGGGAGCTGGCGCCTGGAGGGGTGCCGGCCGACCTACCCCTGCTCCCTCCCGCTGGCACAAGCGGCGGGACCCTACCCCCTGGAGGAGATCCGATGAACTGGACTTGGACCGACGAAGGCACCTTCACCACCACGCGCGACGACGGGGCGACCCTCACCGCGCGGGTGGTCACTGACGAGGACCCAGACCTCTCATGGATGGACGAGGGGGAGGACCCGAGCGACTACTACGTCAACGGTCTCGTCCTCTCGGCATCCCTGCCCGATGGCAGGCCCTACGGATCGACGTCCCTTTGGGGCATCACCACGCACCAGTCTGATTCGCTCAGGACGGTTCGCCGGTACTTCGAGAACGTCGCCGACGACATCGCCCCGGACCTCGAGCGGCTCGAGCGGCTCGCGATCCTCCTTCTCGGCCGATGAACGCCGCCGAGCTCACCCGCGCGCTCGAGGACCAGCAGATTCGGATGGAGGTCCTCGAGCGGCGCTACCTGCAGGCACAAGCGGACCGGGACGAGCTCATCGTCTCGGCGCTGGCCGCCGGCGTCCGCCAAGCCGACATCGCGCGGGCCCTGCGTCTCTCCCCTGGGCGCGTTGGCCAGCTGGTCACCCGCCTGCGTATGAAGCAGCGGGAGGCAATCTGAGCAGGCGCAAGCGCCAACCCACCCGTTCCCCCGCGTGAGCGGCCCGAGCCCGTCAGATTGGCTCTCAGGGCCGCTCACGGACGTTTTGGAGGCATCGGCACCGATCCGGCGCCCTAGCGACACAAGCGCCACACCCGCCGCCGAGCTCGTCAGGTAGAATCGCGGCCGCGTGCGGCGCCACGCCCCGCCGGTCCCGGGATGTCCTCCAGCGTCCTGGGACCGGCGACCTTCTGGCACAAGCTCCGCTACCCGGGTGGCGCGTCGTCCTCGTCCTCGTCGTCGCCGCCGGCCCGCTCGAGCAGGGCTGACACAAGCGCCGCTACCACGATGAGCGCCACGAGGGCTCCGAGGCACAAGACCAGGCCCCACATCCCGGAGTCGCGCCAGCTCATGCGGCGGTGTGAAGGCGGGCGATCAACTGGCGCCCGAGGTACTCGGTGAACGCCGGCGGGATCGACTCGGCAAGCTCGCCCTTGGTCGCCATCCAGTCGATGCCCATTGCCTCTCGCCACAAGCTGATGTCCTTCGCCGCGCCTCCACCCGTGCCGAAGACGCCGACCACGGTGGCCAGGGTCTCACGCCCGGAACGCAGGGCGGGGAATCGGCCCACCCGCTGCAGGTGGTGGGCACAAGGCGACGCCCACATCGGCACGTTCGACTCGAACAGACGGTGTCGGCGCACGTCCAGCCCGAACGACGAGCCGCAGAGCTGGATCGGGTTGCGCAACGGCGCCCCGACCACGTTCTCGATGATGTAGGGCAAGCCGGCGGCTTCGAGTCGCTTGCGCACCGGACTCACGAGATCCGGGTGGTCCTCTCGCCCGTTCCACGCCTTGCGGGTGACGCTGTACGCCTGGCACGGAGGACTCGCGTGGATCGCGTCGAAGCCCTCGAGCGGGAAGGTCAGAGCGTCCGCCTGGTGGAAGACCTCACCGCAGTAGTTCGGCTGAGGACTCAGGTCGACGCCGGTCACATGGAATCCGGCGAGCTGGTAGCCGCGGGTGGCACCGCCGGCACCGCAGAACAGGTCGAGGAGCCTAGGCCGGCTCCGGTGCTCCAGGGTCTCCTGAATCCATTGCTCGCTCGCCGTCCTCTCCCGATCAGCCTTCGAGGGCACGCGCTCGCGCCTCCCTGAGACTTGCCAGATCCGCGCCCACCCCGAGCGTCTGCCGGTTCCGCTCCACGCCAGCCAGGGCGATGCACGCGGCGTCCATCGCATCCTGGTACTTGCTCCCGAACCCGTGGTGCAGGGCCAAGTAGAAGACGTCCGACTTGCTCGCGTTGCCCTTGAGTCCAGCGAGGCGCCTCCATTCCGACGCCTGCATCTCGTCCACCACCGCCCACGGCCAGCGCCGACGCACCGCGGAGATCGCCTCCTGGTACGCGCGCCCGGCGTTGAAGGCGGCGTTGGTCCCGGACTTGGGCGGCAGGGCGGGGCGTTCGATGGCGACGTAGTGGATCTCGGCGCCGCGGATGCTCGTGTCCCCGATGAATGAGAGGTCGTGTTCGATGACCCACGCCTGATCCGGCAGGTTGATCCCCTCGCACCCGCACGCCACGGGTGCCCCGTCCTCCAGGCGCGCGAGGGCCCAGCCGAGGCGGCGGGGCGACACATCAATCCCAAGACAGAGGGAGGTGACGGTCACTGGTTCTCCAATTCGTCCGGCCACTGCCACTT
>DATEDS010000225.1:0-9846 GCA_035281565.1 Gemmatimonadota bacterium | reverse complement strand
CCCGTCGAGGATGGTTCCCGTTAGGGTCCGCTCCTGAGCACGGGCGAGTCCGGGAGCCAGGAGAGCGGCTGCCAGGAGAAGAAGCGTAGCGAGATGCAAACGGCGGCTGGCCTGGACCATGATCCCCTCCGGGGGTGGGGGTAACCTGAAAGGGGTGAAGCTACCGACGCCATTGTAACACGATTCCGAGTCCGACTTCCATTCCCTCTTGAGCTCTCCGGCTGCCCGGACCGACCTTGATCCCGATGACTTCGCTGCCGCAGCCTTCCCGGGTACGCGCCCTCCGACGGCGCCTGCTGGATCACTACGATCGCCACTGCCGTAACCTTCCGTGGCGGGGGGAGACCGACCCGTACCGGATCTGGGTGTCGGAGGTCATCCTCCAGCAGACCCGGGTCGAGACCGCGGTCCCGTTCTATCGCCGCTGGGTGGAGCGCTTCCCGACCGTGGACGCCCTGGCGGAGGCGGACCGTGAGGAGGTCATGGCCGCCTGGAGCGGCCTGGGCTACTACCGCCGGGCGCGGCACCTCCACGAGGCGGCGCGCGTGGTGCGGGACCGTAGCGGGGGCGAGCTGCCGTCCGACGTGCGCGATCTGTGTGCCCTGCCAGGGATCGGAGCCTACACGGCGGGTGCCGTGGCCTCGATCGCGTTCGGTCGCCGGGAGCCCGCGGTGGACGGGAACGCCCGTCGGGTCCTGGCGCGGCTGTTCGATCTCGAGCTACCGCCGGCGGGCCGGCTCCAGGAGCTGGCTCGCGCCCTCGTCCCCCCCGACCGGCCCGGAGACTTCAACCAGGCGCTCATGGAGCTCGGCGCCACCGTCTGCCGGCCCCGTGGCCCGAAATGTCCGACCTGCCCGGTCCAAGGGCTTTGCTCCGCCCGGCGCCGCGGCACGGTCCAGCGCCGCCCGGGCACCGGTCGCGCGAAGCGAGTCCCGCTCTTCGAGGTGGGAACGGCGGTCCTCTTCTCCACGGAGGGACGGATCCTCCTGGCCCGCCGTCCCGAGGAAGGGCTCCTCGGAGGAACGTGGGAGTTCCCGGGGGCCCTAGCCGGGAAACGCGAGAGCCCTGGCCGGGCGGCCTGGAGGGCCGCCGGGAGCTGGCTCGGCCGGGACTCCCCGCTCCCGGACCCCGGACCCGCGTGGGCGGTCGTGCCCCATGCCTTTTCTCACCTGCGGCACGTCTATCATGTCTTCCGGTTCCCTCCGGTGGAGGAGAGCGAGGTCGACCTCCGGATGGATCGCGCGGAGGCCTCCGGAACGGGATCGGACGGCATGCCGCTCTGGACGGCAGCCGCGTGGGTCAGGCCCTGTGCGGCGGGCCGGCGCGCGCTGCCGGCCGCCCAGCGCGCGATCCTCCGGTCGCTGCCGGCGAAGAAGGACCTCTGATCACGTAACAGGGTCCCGACGTCCAGGCGCCGGGCCTCCATCGGTGTGATGGCTTGTCGGCGGCCCGGCCGCATCGCCCAGGACGCCATACCGTACCCAGCCGCGGCGCAGCCGGCGCACCATCATCAGGTCCGCCAGTCCCTTCCAGATTCGGTTCCTGACCGTGTACTTGGTCCTTCCGGTGCGCCGCGGGCGATGCCCGACCGGGCGCTCGATCACCGTCGCCCCGACCATCCGGAGCAGGGTCGGGAGAAACCGGT
Source organism: Gemmatimonadota bacterium (assembly GCA_035281565.1). Lineage (GTDB taxonomy): Bacteria > Gemmatimonadota > Gemmatimonadetes > JACCXV01 > JAHWKZ01 > DASRVA01. Next base: position 8,201 of record DATEDS010000225.1, on the reverse strand, counting down.
GCATGCCCTCGAAGCGGGGGGCGGCCAAAAAAAGGTCCCGGGGCATGATCCGGAGCGAGCACCCGACGTCGGTCACCCGGTCCCCCGAGAGGCGGTCCCGGACCGCGTTGGCGATCCGCGAGCTGGCTCGCCGGAGCCAGCCGTCGGCGCGCCGGACGCGGATCCCCTGGACGACGTCGGCCCCGCCCTCGCCGAGCGCTCGCCAGAGCGCGGGGATGTCGGCCGGATCGTTCTGGCCGTCGGCGTCCAGCGTGACCAGCCACCGCCCGCGCGCCTGCTCGGCGCCCGCCACGAGCGCCGTCGACTGGCCGTAGCCGCGGTCGAGGCGGACGGCCCTGACCCTGGGGTCGGCGGCCAGCCCGGCAAGGACCTCCGGGCTCGTGTCGCTCGAGCCGTCGTCCACGTAGACGATCTCCCATCCCACCCCCAGACCGTCCAGGGCGCCGACCAGCTCCCGGTGGAGGCCAGGGAGGCTCTCCGCCTCGTCGCGGAGCGGCAGCACCGCCGAGAGGAGGACCGCCTGGCTCATCCCTCAGCCGCTCCCCTTCCCCCCCTCGCCGATGAGCGAACGCGCCACCACGACGTCCCCCATCCGCAGGTCCTGGGGCCGGGTCACGCCTCGCTCGGTCACGAGCTTGTCCAGCGCCGCATACGGCACGTCCTCGAAGTACACGTTGACCGCCTCCAGCGCGGCGGGGGCCCGGAAGACGATCTCTCCGGGGTCCCGGTCGTAGACGCGCGGCAGGGCGGCGAGTGCCGGCGGCAGCCACTTGCTGGTATCGGCGCATACGATCACCGGCACGCCCTTCGATCGGGCCCGCTCGGCGAGCGCGCCGCTCCCGATCTTGTTCACCCAGGCCGTCGGCAGGAGCGCGTCCGCGCCAAGCAGCAGAAGCCCCTCCTCCTCGATCGCCCCCCACAGCCACGCATCGATCCCGAGCCGGACGGGGATCCCCCGTTCGGCCAGCGTAACCGCCAGGCGCGCCCCTTCCCCGCCGGGACGGGACTCGGAGAGGACCACCTGGAACCAGGCCCCCGTCTCGGCATGGGAGAGGAGCGCCGACCGCACCGTGCTCGAAGCCGAGTATGTATGGACGATCGAAGCCCCCTGGAGGGAACGCCGGGTGTGGACGGTCAGGGTCTCGGCCGCCGTCGAGAGTCGCTCCTCCCACGCCGCCGCAACGGCTCCCACCCCGCGCCGGATCGACGCCTCTTGGCCGCCCTCGCGGCGCTCGATCTCGACCAAGAGGTCGTTGGCGATCCGGAGGACCGGGGCCAGCGCGGCCTGCGCCCGGGCGACCTCCACGAGGCCCGCCGCCGCGCGTTCCGGCGTGCCGGAGGCGCCCCCGGACCACCGGCCGGCCCACTCGAGGAGCCGGGCGGCGATTTCCACCGCCCCCCGCCGCCGGTCCTCGGCGAGCGCCTCCAGGATCGGCGCTCTCACGGCCCGGCTCACTTGATCAGGCGCCTCCGGATGAGGCGGGTCGCCACCGGGAAGGCGACCGCGGTGAACGCGGCCACGATTCCCAGGTGGACGAGCAGAAACGGCTGGAGCTCGCCCGCGGCCAGCGCCCGGATCACGATCACCGCATGGGTCAGCGGGAGACACCACGCCGCGCCGACCGCCCAGGGCGGCAGGCCGTCGAGCGGGAAGAAAACCCCGCTGAACAGGTACATCACCGTGATCACGAGCGTGAAGAAGTAGTTGAAGAAGGCATACGAGGGGGCCAGCGCCGTGTAGGACATCCCCAGCGCACCGAACATGAGACCGACCAGGAACGCCATCGGCAGCGTCCCGACCGACAGCGGCGTCGCGGTGAGCCCCAGGATCCACATGAGGGCGAGCACGAAACCCGCCCCGAGGACGCTTTTGGAGGCCCCCCAGAGGATGTCCCCGGCCACGACCTCGCCGACCGAGATCGGTGTCCGCACGATGGCCTCGTAGGTCCCCTGCTCGGTGAGCCGCGTGAACGACCCGAAGGTCGTCTCGAAGGCCGACGCGGTCATCGCAGTCGAGGCCAGGAGCCCGGGCGCCAGGAACGCCACGTACGACTGCCCGCCGATCGGCTCGACCAGACGACCCAGGCCGAAGCCGATCGCGAACAGGGTGAGCAGCGGCTCGGCCAGCGTCCCCACCAGCGACGCCGCCGCGAAGTCCTTCCACGACTCGAAGTTCCTCGACCAGACCCGGGTCGACCCGCGGATCCAGGTCGCGGCCGCCGACAGGGGCGTCATTCCCGGAGCTCGCGGCCGGTCAGTCGGAGGAAGACGTCCTCCAGGGTCGCCCGGCGGTGGACGAAGTCCACCTCCCCCAGGACCGGGAGCACCGCGCGCGCCGCCTGCGGGTCACGGAAAAAGGCGTACATCTCGTCGCCTGCCCGCTCGACGTGGTCGGCGGCCTCGACGAGCGTGCGCAGAGCGGTCCCCTCGGCGCCTCGTCCGGGGAAACACTCGATCACCTCGCTCCCGATGTGCTCCGCGATGAGGCCCGCCGGCGTCCCCCGCGCCAGCACCTTCCCGTGGTCCATGATCAACAGGCGGTCGCAGAGCCGCTCCGCCTCCTCCATGTAGTGCGTCGTCAGGAGCATCGTCACCCCGGCCCGCTTCAGCGCGCGGAGCTTCTGCCAGACGACATGCCGGGCCTGCGGGTCGAGCCCCGTCGTGGGCTCGTCGAGGATGAGAAGCTCCGGGCTCGACATGAGCGCCCGGGCGAGCGTGAGCCGCCTCCGCATCCCGCCGGAAAGGGTCCGGATATGGTCGTCCCGCTTGTCGGCGAGCTGCAGGAACTCGAGCAGGTCGGCCGCCCGCCGCCTGCGTTCGGCCGCCGGGATGCCGAAGTAGCGTCCAAAGACGATGAGATTCCCGATCACCGACAGGTCCGGGTCCAGGTTGTTCTCCTGGGTCACCACGCCGAGCCGCCGCTTGATCTCGCGCTGGGCGCGGTCGACGGCGTGGCCGAACACCTCCAGAGAGCCCCCGCCGAGGCGCACGAAGCACGAGATCATGTTGATCGTCGTGGTCTTGCCCGCGCCGTTCGGACCTAGGAAGCCGAGACACTCCCCCTGCTCGACCTCGAAGTCGATCCGGTCGACGACCGGCTCAGTGGCATACGTCTTGGAGAGCCCCCGCGCCACGACCAGCGGCCCTGCCGGGGCGGGCCGCCGCAGGCCGGCGGCGATGGCCTCGTCGGCAGGATCTTCTGTCCGGGTGTCGGGCACCGCGCGAAGATAGACCGGTCAGAGACGCCGGGCGAAATGGGCGGCCGTCTCGAACCGCTCCACGACCCGGCCCTCCCGGGCGTGCCGTTCCAGGACGCCACGCAGGTCGCTCTCGAACGCGTCCAGGGCGGCCGGCTCCAGCGCCCCGCCCACGTAGGACCACGACCGGGCGTACCTGACGTAGTCGTCGAGGGCGAGCGCGCGCCGGTGCTCGACCGTCACCGTCGGCTCGACCGCGAACGCCGGGTGATTGCGGAGGGAGGCCGGGATCTCCCGCATCCGCGGCGTGACGGGTCGCTTCCGACCCGGGTTGTGCCGCCCGACCAGCCTCCGCACGTCGAGCGTGAAGGCGTCCGGCTCGGTGACGTTCCAAAGGAGAAGCAGGACACCGCCCGCCTCGATCACGCGCGCGAACTCGTCGAGGGCGTGGCGCGGGTCCAGCCAGTGGAAGGCCTGGGCGACGACGACTGCCGCCACCGACGCGTCGGCGAGAGGCAGCGCCTCCGCCCGGGCCGCCACGCCTCCCGCCCAGCCGGGCCGTACCGCGAGGGACCTCACGGCCTCGACCAGCATCCCGGTGGCCGGCTCGACCGCGGCGACCCGGAGGCCCGAGTCGAGGAGACCGACGGTCGCGATCCCCGTTCCAGCGGCGACGTCCACGACGAGCGGGGCCGCCTCCCCCGCCCCTCTCGGTCTATTCTCGACACGGGTCCTGAGCAGCTCGAACACCGGTGCCGGATAGGACGGCCGGGCGGCCGCGTAGTCGGCGGCCAGGGGCGCGAACAGACGGTCCCCTCTCGCCGACGGCCGGACCCTCTCCCTCGTCACGCCTGGCGATCCGGAGCCGCCAGCCGGACCTCGGCGAAGGCGAGGATCTTCCACCCCGCCGCCACGACCGCCTCGGCTTCGGTTTCGGGGTCGCCCGGATCGCGCGCCGAGCGATGGGGCGAGCCTTCTTCCATGCGGTGTCGGTCGAGGAGCCGGGCGGCTTCCCGCGCGCCGGGATCGGCGTCGGGTGCCAGGCAGACGTTCTCGTGGACGCTGGCCGAGACGGCCGGCTGGCCGCGCGAGCGGAGCCACGCCTCGGTCGCCAGGACGGCGGCGCGGTGCGCGCTCACGCAGGCGCTCAGGCGGTGACCGCGGTCCAGATCGGTCGCCGCATCTCCGAGGATCCGGCGCGCAGCGGCCAGCAGGGCGTCGGGCGCGGTCACCCGGTCAACCTACGAAAAGGCCGGCGGCGGGACCGCTCCGCCGCCGGCTCTGTTCAGTGGAGACGGGTCCCGATCGGGCCCGCGCCTAGCTGTTCGGCCACTTCGCCCAGATCGTGCAGTGGCCGGCGTTGTCCGACTTGTTGATCTCCTGTTGGATCCCCGAGTATGCGGCGTTCATGACCGCGCGGGGTGAGAAATGGAGTTTGCCGTTGGAGTTGGTCAGGAACGCCTTGCCGAAGTGCGCCTGGCTGAGCCCGTGACCGGCCTCATGCAGGGCGACCGTCTCGACGTCGATGTCCGGAAAGCCCGGCACGTTCTGATCGATCACCCAGAAGAACGCGTCGTTGTAATAGATCTCCCGGAAGGCGGTGTCCAGCTTTCGGTTGTTGTCGAGATCCGTGAACACGATGTCCGGGAGCTCGTCCGGGTCGATGAAGACGAACGTGGAAGTGAAGGCGAGGACGGACGCGGACCCGCCCGGCCCGAAGACCGCATCGAAGAAGGAGCCCGGCAAGAAACCGGCATGGGTGATGTCCGCGAAGACGGCGGGGATCCCGCCGAATCCCACCAGGGACTGCACGAAGCCGAGGTCGACATTGAAGCTTCCGAAGTCGGTGACGGGGATGTCCGAGCATGTGACATCCTGCCACGTCTGCATCGCACGATTGATGGCCGCGTCTGTGATCGCAGCAGTCAGCCCGCTCGCGGTCCCGCCATCGAACAGGTCGACGATGAAGCTGATATCCTCCGTCGTCGTCCTCCGCTCATCACCCGCGATGAAGTGGTGGTCGAGCTGCTTGTTGCCGACGTCTCTGAAGAACACCGTGCGTCCCTGCTCATCGGAGTCGCCTGCCGTGTAGAACTCGACGACGCCCAGCCGATAGTTCTTGCCCTCGCTTGCCAGGGCCGCGTTGATCCCCTCCATCGTGGCTTGAACCGGATCGCTGGACGCCCGCGCTCCCTGAAGCCTCAATGTCTCCTCTTGGGTGCTCACGAGCGAAGCCGGATCCTCGGAACAGGCCACCGCGGTCATGCAGAGGACGAGGGCGATCACCATCCTTTCCAAGGCACGTCTGTTCACCTGAACCTCCTGCTCACGAGTCAATGACAGGCGTGTGGATGGCCGTGCCGCAAGCACTTCCCGGCCGCACGGTGGGGACTTTGGCTGGCCTGACTGGCGGGACAGCGAAGCGACGAACGGCTTCGCTCGGCAGTGTACCTCGACCTCCCGAGCCTGTCAAACGGTCATCTGCGGACCGGTCTGCAGGGACCCCGGTTGCCGGGGAACCATCATCGACCGGATACTCGTCGCCCCGATCATGGCATCCTTGGGGACATTTCTGTTCAACGGTCGCGCCGGGAATCTGGAAGGCATCCACCGGGATGGAGCTACCGGGTCCTCAGTTGCGGCGGTCGTTTGCCATCCCGATCCTCTCCACGGCGGCAGCATGCACAACAAGGTCGTCTATCGGGCCGCGAAGGCGTTCGAACGGCTCGGATGGCCTGTCCTGAGATTCAACTTCCGCGGTGTCGGCGCTTCCCAAGGATCGTTTGCGGACGGTCGCGGCGAGGCCGATGATGTCATGGCGGCGCTGGACTGGCTGGCGGCTCGGCACTCCGGCGCGGGTCTCGTCGTAGCGGGCTTCTCGTTCGGCTGCGCGGTCGGGCTGCCGGTCGGAGCCGCGGACGATCGAGTCACCCATCTGGTCGGGATCGGGACCCCCACGCGCCGCTTCCGCTTCGACCTCCTCGCGGACGTCGCCAAGCCGAAGCTCTTCGTCCAGGGAGACCGCGACGAGCATGGCCCGCTGGCGGAGCTCGAGGCCGGCCTGGTCCGCGTCGCGGAGCCGTGGGAGCTGGTCGTCATCGAGGGCGCGGACCACTTCTTCGAGGGTCGCCTCACGGAGATGCAGCGCGCCATCGTCGACTTCTTCTCGAAAGAGTGACGACCGAATTCGCTTCGGGAGTCGGCTCGCTATCCGTTTCCGAAATCGACCGTCGGCGCTTCCTCGGCGTCCGCCGGGGCCTCGAACGGCTCCTTCCGGTCGGCGCCGATCACCTTCGCCGTGATGACCTGCGGGAACTGACGGACGTAACTGTTGAACTCACGGACGCGCTCGTTGTACTCGCGGCGCGCGAACGCCAGCCGGTTCTCCGTCTCCGTCAGCTCGTCTTGGAGCGCCCGGAAACTCTGGTTGGCCGTCAGCGTGGGATAGGCCTCGACCGAAACGTTCAGGAAGAGCCGGAGGTTCCTGGCCAGCTCGTCACTGGCGGCGCCGAGCGAGGGCAGGTCCGCATCCCCCTCGACCGCCTGCCGCACGTCCTCGCGCGCGCGCTCGAGGCCTGCCCGCGCTTCGGCCACGCGGGTGAACGTGCGCTCTTCGAACGCCGCCGCCTCGTCGACCGTCGCCACCAGGTTCGGAATCAGGTCGTTCCGCCGGATCAGCTCGGTCTCGATGTTGGCGCGCGACTCCTCGACCTCCTCGTCCATCCGCTGGATCGTGTTGTAACCGCAGCCCGAGACCGTGATCACCGCAGCGAGGGCCGTCCAGAGCGTCCTGTTCATCGTTCCTCCCCCTCCCTGAACTCGTCCACGTAGGAGAGCACTCTGCAAACCAGGTCGTAGTACGTCGTCGTCACCGGAGCGGCCACGGTGAGGCGGGGCGGCTCGCGGGACTCGCGTCCGGCAACCGCCGCGAGGCAACCCTCCGGGGTGCCGCCCACCAGCGAGGCGACCGCGCGAACCGCGTCCTCCATCCGCGCCGGCGCAGGGAGTCCGGCGAGCCGGAGCGCGGACCGAAAGTAGGTGGCAAAGGAAGGCAGGGCCGCGAGGAGGATACCCCCCACCCTCTCGGGCTCCAGGGCCGCCAGCATGAGGGCCTCGTGGAACTGGACGAGCCGGCCCCTGAGCTCGTGTTCGGCCTGACTCCGGAGGGCCGCCCGGTCGACCGCGACCCCGGCCAGCGGATCGTCCCCCCACAGGACCCGGCGGTGGTCCCGCATCTCGGCGACCTCGATGGCGAAGGCATCCCCGGCCCGCGGCCACTCGTCCGCTCCGATCAGCATCGGCGCACAGCGCTGCTCGACGATCCAGTGCCGCACCAACGGCGTCACCCGCTCGAGATCGGCGAGACGGATCCGCTCGACCACGATCAGCATGTTGATGTCGCTGAGACCTGCGACCGCGTCTCCCCGCGGAACGGAGCCGTACAGGATCACGCTGCGCAGCGTCGGACCGTACGCCTCGGCCAGGAGAGCCGAAAAACGCTCCGCGATCTCGACCGGGTTCTTCATCATGTCGTGTCCGCGCTCAGGGCCTTCCTCACCAGGTGCCCCCCGCGCCACCGCCCCCGAACCCCCCGCCACCACCGAATCCGCCGAACCCGCCACCGAACCCACCGCCCGGGCTGCCGCCACCCAGTCCACCCCAGCCACCCCCTCCACCGCCGATCGGCGGCAGCCCGATCGGCCCCCGCCCCGCTGGCCACCCACCACCACGCCAGGGTCCTCCCGGGCCCGCACCGCCGCCGCGGCTCGCGGCACGGATCAAGGAGACCAGAACGACGAGCGCCGAAAGGCCCAGGAACAGAATCACCAACATCATGCCAGGGGAGAGGCGGCTGCCCGGCGGCTGTTTCGCGGTCGGGAGGGATCCCGTCAGCTCGAAGCCGAACCTTTCGGCATACTCCCCCGCGATCGCGGTCACGCCGGCCAGGATACCATCACCGTAGCGTTGATCGCGGAACGCGGGGACCATGTCCCGATCGCGGAT
>DATEDS010000224.1:0-21644 GCA_035281565.1 Gemmatimonadota bacterium | reverse complement strand
GCGTGACCACGAGCCCCGCTTCGAGGCCGTTCCAATCCAGCGGCGAGGCGTCCAGGTCCAGCCGCTCGAGGGCGACGGCGTCGACCTCGACCTCCCAGCCGCACCGGGCGAGACCCCGGAGCAGGTCCTCGAGGACGGGCCCGACGTTCGGGCGATCGGGGTTCGCAACGATGGCGGCGCGAGGCATCCGCGCAGGTCTAACGGCCGACTCGCTCCTCCGCGAGCGCCAGCGCCGCCGCGCGGATCGATCCGGGGTCGAGGCCGCACTGCTCGAGCTGGAGCTTGCGGGGGGCGTGGTCGATGACCCGGTCGGGGATCCCGAGTGAACGCAGCTCCGGGCGCAGGCCATGTCCCGACAGGACCCGCGCCACGTTCGATCCGAATCCGCTCCAGACGGCGCTCTCCTCGAGGGTCAGGATCCGATCGAAGCGGGCGCCCAGCTCGAGGAGCAGGTTCTCGTCCATCGGCTTGAGGTAGCGACAGTTCACCACGTGCGCCTCGACCCCGTCGGCCTCGAGGGCGGTGGCCGCCTCGAGGGCCGGGAGAACCATCGTCCCGACGGCCAGCATGCAGACGTCGGCGCCCTCCCGCACCGTCTCCCAGCGTCCGATCGGCAAGAAGGCGAAGTCGCGCCGCTCGAGCTCCACGCCGTCGGCGATCGAGTCGCGCGGGTAGCGGATGGCGAACGGGTGCTCCCGCTGGGACACGGCGGTGTGAAGAAGATCCTGGAGCTCGTGCTCGTCCTTGGGCGCGGCCAGGATCATGTTCGGGACGACCGACAGGTACCCGACGTCGTAGGCGCCCATGTGGGTCGGGCCGTCCTCGCCCACCAGGCCGGCCCGATCGAGAACGAACACGACGGGCAGGTCCTGGATGCAGACGTCATGGACGATCTGGTCGTAGGCACGCTGCAGGAAGGTCGAGTAGATCGCGCAGACGGGGATCCACCCCTGGCGCGCCAGCCCGGCCGCGAACGTGACCGCGTGCTGCTCGGCGATCCCGACGTCGAAGCCGCGCTCCGGGAACGCCTCCATGAAGGCCTGGACGCCCGCTCCGTCCGGCATGGCCGCGGTGATCGCGCAGACCCGGGGGTTCCTCCGTCCCACCTCGACGAGCGCGTTCGAGAAGACCTTCGTCCACTTCGGCCGCGAGGGAGGCCCCTCGACCTTCCCCGACTCCAGGTTGATCCGGCCGACACCGTGGTACTTCCACTGGTCGGCCTCGGCGAACGGGTACCCCTTCCCCTTCACGGTCAGGATGTGGAGGAGGCGCGGCCCCTTGAGGTCTTTGATGCGATCCAGGGTCTCGATGAGCTCGTCCAGGTCATGTCCGTCGATGGGGCCGAAATAGCGGAAACCGAGCTCTTCGAACAGGACACCGGGAGTCACCAGTCCCTTGACGCTCTCTTCCAGACGGTGGGCGAAGCCCCGCACCTCGTCGCCGACGATCGGGATCTTCCCTGTCACCTGCCAGATCTCGTCACGGATCCGGTTGTAGAGCGGGTTGGTCTGGATGCCGGTCAGGTAGTTGTGCATCGCCCCCAGGTTGGGGGCGATCGACATCTTGTTGTCGTTGAGAACGACCAGGAGATCGGTTTCGGTCGCGCCCGCGTTGTTGAGCGCCTCGTACGCGAGCCCGGCCGTCATCGCCCCGTCGCCGGTCACCGAGATCACCTCGAAGCGGTCGCCCGCCAGATCGCGCGCAGTGGCGATCCCCAACGCGGCCGATATCGAGGTCGAGGCGTGGCCTGCCCCGAAGATGTCGTGGTCGCTCTCCACGATGCGGCAGAAGCCGGACGGGCCGTCCGCCTGGCGCAGCCGCTCCATGTCGGCGTTGCGGCCGGTCAGGATCTTGTGGGGATAGCATTGATGCCCGACGTCCCACACGATCTTGTCGCGCGGGCTGTCGAAGACGTGATGCAGGGCCACGGTCAGCTCGACCACCCCCAGCGGGGCGCCGAGATGGCCTCCCCGGCTCGACACCACGTCCAGCACCCGCTGCCGGACTTCGCCCGCCAGCTGGTGGAGCGCCTCGCGGGAGAGTCCCTTGAGGTCCTCGGGGCTGCGGACGCGATCGAGGAGGCGACCCATGGCGAGGCGAAACTAACCGGCCGCTCTACGCCGGCCAAGCGTGTGGTGTAGTGACTCGTTCCACCGCCGACCGGGAGACGGCCCTGGAGTACACCTTCATCCTGGACCGTCTGGGAGTGGAAGCTCGGCCTCCCCTGCACCGCTAGGGCCAGCCTGCACGTGGCCTTGGTCTCGTAGGACCCTCAGAAACGCCTCGCCGTAGCGCTCGAGCTTGACCGGGCCGACGCCGGAGACCGCCAGCAGGCCGGCGCGGTCGACGGGCCGCCGGCGCGTCATGTCGCGCAGCGTGGCGTCGCTGAAGACGACATAGGCGGGAACGTCGCGCTCGTCCGCCAGCCCGCGGCGGATGGACCTGAGCCGCTGGAAGAGCTCCTCGTCGGCTTCGGTCCACCGGTCGCCTCCCGGCCGGGCATTGTGAGGACCGGTCACGACCGAGCCCGGGCCGCCCATGGTCGATGGCAGCCCGTGGCGTGACATCGCCTGGCTCCGCCTCAGGCGCTCGATGTGGGTCTCGGCGGTGATCCCGAGGCAAACGTCGCAGGCGTCGCCGCACGGCGCGATCCGCTCGCCGAAGTGGGAGACGACCGCCCGGTGGCGGCAGACATGCCGGTCGACCATCCGGAAGAGACCGGTCGTCGCCTCCCGCTTCGTCCGCTCGAGCCCGGGGTCGCCGATCTCGTCCAGGAACCGCTGATGCAGGATCACGTCGGCCCACGAATAGAAGAGGACGCAGTCGCTCGGCAGCCCGTCCCGGCCGGCGCGGCCGAACTCCTGATACCACGACTCGACGTCCCTGGGCATGTCGCGGTGGATGACGAACCGGACGTCCGGCTTGTCGATCCCCATCCCGAACGCGATCGTGGCCACCACGACCTCGGCGTCGCCGCGGGCGAAGGCGTCCTGGTTCCGGTGCCGGTCGGCGTCGTCCATCCCGGCGTGATAGCGAAGCGCGCGGATTCCCTTTCGCCCGAGCCACTCCGCGGTCGAGTCCACCGCGCGGCGCGACAGGCAGTAGACGATCCCGCTCGCCCCGGGAGCCGCCCGGATCAGGCTCAGGATCTCGCTCCGGGTGTGGCCGCCCTGGCCCTTCTTGCGGACCCACAGCCGCAGGTTCGGCCGGTAGAACGAACCCTTGAAGCCGGCCGGCTTCCGCAGCCCGAGCTGGCGCAGGATGTCGCGCGCGACCTCACGCGTGGCGGTCGCGGTCAGCGCCAGCACAGGGACGCCTCCCAGCTCCTCCTTGAGCCCCGCCAGCCGGCGGTACGCGGGTCGAAAGTCGTGGCCCCACTGGCTGATGCAGTGGGCCTCGTCGACGACGAGGAGCGAGACCGACCAGCTCCGGAGAAGCCGTCGCAGTGAGCCTTCCAGGGCTTCGGGCGCCAGATACACCAGCTCGTAGGCGCCGGACGCGAGGCCGTCCAGACGCCGGGACCGTTCGCCGGGTTCGAGGGTCGAGTTGATCGCGGTCGCGCGAAGGCCGAGCTCGGTCAGCGCGTCGACCTGATCCTTCATGAGCGAGATGAGCGGCGAGACCACGAGGACCGTCCCCGGCAGGAGTTTCGCCGGGAGCTGGAACGTCAGCGACTTGCCGGCCCCGGTAGGCATGACCGCGATGCAGTCCTGGCCGGCCAGGACCGCCTCCACGACCTCGCGCTGGCCGGGTCGGAACCGTTCGAAGCCGAACACCTCGCGCAGGACCCGCTCGGCGGGCCGGATCGCTCCGGCCAAGTCGGCGGCGGCGGGCACGTCCCCGCGGCTCAGTCGAGACGCTCGAGCACGAAATCGACGAACGCCTCGAGCAGGTACGGATCGCCGTCCAGCCCGGCCAGACTCGCCCGTGCCTCGCCGGCGACCCGCTCGGCGAGCCGGCGCGCGGCCTCGATCCCGTACACCGACGGATAGGTGGCCTTGGCGAGCCGACGGTCGACGCCGACCGCCTTCCCCATCCGCGTCGCGTCGCCGGTCTCGTCGAGAAGGTCGTCGACGATCTGGAAGGCGAGCCCGAGGTACGTCCCGTATCCGTCCAGCGCTTCCACCTGGTCCGGATCCCCTCCTCCGGACATGCCGCCGAGCGCGCAAGCGGCCGCGAAGAGGGCGGCCGTCTTGGCGCGGTGGATGGCTTCGAGGCCGGCTCCGTCCACCGCCTTCCCCTCCGCCTCCAGATCCAAATACTGGCCCCCCACCATCCCGTCCACCCCCGCGCCGACGGCCAGCCGGCGGAGCATGGCCGGCAACCGGGACGACACCCCCGCCTCCGCGGCCGCCCCCGCCAGGGTCAGGAACGCCTGCTCCTGGAGCGCGGCCCCGGCGGCGGTGGCGACCGGCACCCCGTACACGCGGTGGGCGGTGGGGAGACCGCGTCTCAGGTCGTCGTCGTCCATGCCCGGCAGGTCGTCGTGAAGGAGCGAGTAGGTGTGGATGAGCTCGACCGCCGCCGCAGCCGAATGAACGGCCGAGGCGTCGCCGCGCGGCGGCTCCCCGCCGACCGCCCGATGGCAGGCGAGCGTCAGGAGCGGCCGGATCCGCTTGCCGCCGGCGCGCACGCTGTAGGCCGCGGCCGCGCCCACGGGCGGCGTGAGACGGGCCAGCGAGCGCTCGAGCGCGGCTTCGATCCGCGGCCGCTCCACGGCCCCGAACTTCCGCAGGGCCGGGATCACGATCCGGGGACGGGGAGGGTTCGCCGCGCCCTCACTCGAGGTCGAAGTCCTCCAGGCTGAACAGCCCCTCGGATCGCTCGACGATCCGCTTGATCCTGCCTTCGGACGCCTCGAGGCGCCGGCGGACCAGGACGGCCAGCTCGACCCCCTCCTCGAACAGGGCGATCGACTCCTCGAGCGAGACCGCCTCGCTCTCGAGCTTCTGGACGATCGCCTCGAGCCGGCGCAGCCGCTCCTCGACGGGCGGCTCGGCGCCGGCCCCCGCGGGCTCCGGCCCGGGGCCGTCCGGGTTCCGTCCGGGGTCTTCGGGAACGTCGATCGGAATCTGGCTCATCAGCCCTCCTCGTCTTCGATGCTCGTCACCCGCGCCGCCGCGGTCCCGCGGGCGAAGCGGATCGAGAGGTGGTCGCCAGCCGCCAGCGCGACGGCCTGCCGGACGACCCTGCCCTCGGCGTCGGTCACGACCGCGTAACCGCGCTCGAGGATCGAGTACGGGCTCGCCGCCCGCAACCTCTCCTCGAGATGGCGGGCACGGACCCGGACCCGCTCGTGACGCCGCGCGAGCCCGTGGCCGAGACCGGGCGCGCGGGCCAGGGTCCGCTCCGCCCTGGAAAGCCGCGCCGTTACCGGCGCCGCCAGCCCCGCCACGCCCGATTCGAGCCGGCCACGTTCGACCGCCATCCGGCGACGCAGGGCGGGCGCCAGGTCATCGGCCGCCTCGGCCCACCGCTGCCGGGCCTCGTGGGCCCGGTCCCGGACCCGCCGGAAGCCGTAGCGGCGGATCGGGGCGAGCGCCTCCTCGAGCCGCCTCAGGCGCTGCCGCTCGACCGCGCGGGACAGACGCCGGAAATGGTCCACCAGCCCGCGCGCGATCTCGCGTGTCTCGGGCACCACCCGCTCGCCGGCCGCCGACGGCGTGGGCGCGCGCAGGTCGGCCGCGTAGTCCGCCAGCGTGGTATCGGTCTCGTGGCCGACCGCGCTGACGACCGGCACCGGGGACTCGGCGATGGCCCGGACGACGATCTCCTCGTTGAAGGCCCACAGGTCTTCGAGCGAGCCCCCGCCCCGCCCCACGATCAGGACCTCGGCCAGGGGGTGGCGGCCGAACCAGCGCACCGCCCGGGCGACCTCGGGCGCCGCCTCCCGTCCCTGGACGGCCACCGGCTTGAGCAGGATCCGGGTCGCCGGGGCCCGCCGCAGGATGACCGTCACCAGGTCGCGCAGCGCGGCCCCCTCGGGCGAGGTGACGATCCCGATCGACAGGGGCCAGAACGGCAGCTCGCGCTTCCGTGCCGGGTCGAAGAGTCCCTCCTCCCCGAGCTTCCGCTTGAGCGCCTCGAACTGCAGATACAGCGCCCCCAGCCCGCGCGGCACGACCTGGGTCACCTCGAGCTGGAACTGGCCCCGCGCCCGGTAGATGGTCGGTCGCGCGACCACCACGACGTGCATTCCCTCCTCGAGCGGAACGACGAGCCGCTCGTTGTCGCCCCGGAACATGACGCATCTGACCTCGCTGGCGCGGTCCTTGAGGGTCCAGTACATGTGACCCGAGGGCCGGTGGTGATGGAACGAGGACACCTCGCCCTCCACCCCGACGGTGCCGAACTCGGCCACCAGCGCGCTGGAGGCGCGGAAAACGAGCTCGCTCACCGTCATCACCACCGCCGGGCCCGGCGGAGCGACGTGATCGATGCCCGCCGAGCGGTTCATCGCGATCGCTCCGCGGTCTCCCGGACCGGAGCCTCCACGATCCGGCGGGCGGCCTTGAGCGTGTTGTCGAGGAGCATCGCGATCGTCATCGGTCCGACACCGCCCGGGACGGGTGTCAGCCAGCCGGCGACCTCGGCCACGCCCGGGTCGACATCCCCGACCAGACGGTAGCCGCGCTCCCCGGTCGGATCGTCGACCCGATTCATGCCGACGTCGATCACCACCGCCCCCGGCTTGACCATCTCCCGTGTGACGACCCCGGGGCGCCCCACGGCCGCCACCAGGATGTCGGCGCGGCGGGCGTGGGCGGCCAGATCGACCGTCCGGCTGTGGCAGATCGTGACCGTGGCGTGGGCGTGCAGCAGCAGGAGCGCGGTCGGCTTCCCGACGATGTCGCTGCGGCCGATCACCACCGCCTCGGCGCCCTCCTGCTGGATACCGGTCTCGGCGACGAGACGCATGATCCCGGCCGGCGTGGCGGGCACGAAGCCGCTCTCGAAGTCACCCGCCGTCAGACGTCCCACGTTCACCGGATGGAAGCCGTCGACGTCCTTGCCCGGGTCGACGGCGATCAGGACCCGCCGGGTATCGATCTGCGCCGGCAGCGGGAGCTGGACCAGGATGCCGTGGACGGCGGGATCGCCGTTCAGCTCGGCGATCAGCTCCAGCAGTTCGGCTTCGGAAATCGAGGCGGGGCGGCGCACGGTCCGCGAGTGGAAGCCCGCTTCCTCACACGCCTTGCCCTTCATCCGGACGTAGGTGGCCGAGGCCGTGTCGTCCCCCACCAGGACCGCCGCCAGGCCGGGAACGACCCCGGTCTCCGCGCGCAGCCGCTCGACCGCCTCGGCCACCTCCCGGCGAACGCCCAGGCCCACCGCCCGACCGTCGATCAGCCGGGCGCTCATCCACCTCCGGCCCGGCGCGGGCTCGCGTCGAGGGCCAGCTCCCGCTGCCCGGGCCGGGGCTCGAAGCACTGCCGGCAGCGGGCCTCGTACGCCCTTGTCCCGCCGACCACGATCCGCTCCTCGTTGTCCACGATACGCTGGGTGAAGTTGGCGGGGTTCCCGCAGCGGACGCAGATCGCCAGCGTCTTGGTGATCTCCTCGGCGTTGGCGAGGAGCTGCGGTACGGGCTCGAACGGGCGGCCCAGAAAATCCTGGTCGAGACCGGCCACGACGACGCGCTTCCTCAGGTTCGCCAGCCGCTCGCAGACCTCGACCAGCCGCTCGTCGAAGAACTGCGCCTCGTCGATCCCCACCACCTGCGTCCGGGCGTCGACGCGCTCGAGGATCTGCCGCGCGCTCGTGACCCGCTCGGCGTCGATCCGCATCGCGGAATGGCTCACGATCTCGTCGGCCGCGAGGCGGTCGTCGACGAGCGGCTTGAACACCTGGACCCGCTGCCGCCCGATCTCGGCGCGCCGGAGGCGGCGGATCAGCTCCTCCGACTTGCCGCTGAACATGGGCCCGCAGATCACCTCGATCCAGCCCATCGAGCCCCGGACGAACGGACCCATCAGCGACCGTACTCCTCGCGCGGAGGATCGGACAGCTCAATCGTACGGCTCATCGATCCTCTCGATGGCGGTCGCCCGGCGGCTGGCCGGGTCGGCGGTGATCACGACGGCCTGGAACCGGACGTCCTCCTCGGCGACGTCGAAGCGGTTCGGGGTCTGCTTGAGGAATCGTTCGATCGCGCTGCCGGCCCGGACCCCGATCACCCCGCCATGGGGGCCCGTCATCCCCACGTCGGTGACGTAGGCGGTTCCCCGGGACAGGATCCGGGCGTCCGCCGAGGGGACATGGGTGTGCGTGCCGACGACGGCGGTGACCCGCCCGTCCGCGTAATGGGCCAGCGCGATCTTCTCCGCGGTCGCCTCGGCATGGAAATCCACCACGACGACCTCCGCGGCGCGGACCTCGTCGCGGTCGAGAAGGACGTCCAGCCTCCGGAAGGGGCAATCCAGATCCTTCATGAAGACCCTGCCCTGAAGGTTGAGGACCGCGACCTGCCGCCCGCCGCTCGAGCCGGCCCAGACGCCGTGGCCCGGATTGCCGCGCGGGTAGTTGTCGGGACGGAGGATGCGTGGCTCCCGGTCGAGCGCGTCGTAGATCTCCCGCCGGTCCCAGACGTGGTTCCCGGTCGTTACGACGTTCACGTCGTCTCCGAGGATGGCGTCCAGGATCGAGGGGGTGATTCCGAAACCTCCCGCCGCGTTCTCGCCGTTGACGATCACGAAGTCCGGTGCGTGGGTCTCACGGACCGACGCGAGACCCCGCTTCAGGGCCCTGCGACCGGGCCGGCCGAAGACGTCGCCGACGAAGAGAACCTTCATGCGGGAGCGGGCCCGGGGGCCGAACGAGAAGGACCCCGCCGCGACTCACCGGAGAGGATTTTTTGACGCCCTCGCTGATACGGTGGGTAACCTCCTCGCCCGATTCTCGCTTCCTCCGGAGAGGCGTGCGATCGGCAGGCGAAGCGAGGATCCCTTCGAGTGCGTGTTGGCTCAAAAAATGGTCTCCCCGGATCCGCGCGAGCGGGGTCCTTCCCGCCCGTTTCGATGAGATCGGGCCCTGTCGTCTCCTTTCCTCTTGGTCCTACTTCCGGCGCTGCTTCTTCCCGTCGGTGGCGGCCTTCCCGGCGAGGCCCGCCGTCTCGGCCAGGGCCGCGTCCAGGTCCGTTTCCAGCCCGCGCACCCGCGCCACCGCCTCGGCCAGGCTGTCGGCTCCCGCGCGACGCGCTTGGAGGAGCGCATCGGTGATCTCCATCGCCCCCAGGACCGCGGTCTGGAACGGCTCCAGCGTGGGCGCCGAGCTACGCAACTGGCGGAGCGTCCGATCCACGTGAGCGGCCACGTCGCGCGTGTACTCCGAATCCGCCGCCGAACGCAGACGAAACGGCTCGTCGAGGACCGTGACCTTGATCGTCGTCTTGTCGTCGCTCATGCCTCGACCACGTACCGGACGCGCGAAAGGAGCTCCTTCAACTTCGTCTCGAGGAACTCGGCGTGGCGGGCGAGTCGCTCGTTCTCCGACTCCAGCTCGCGGACCCGCTCGTCGAGGGCAACCGGATCCAGCCCTCCTTCGAGCCGCCTCCGGACCGATTCCTGCTCGCGGCATCGCTCGGCAAGCTGCCGGCTGCGCTCAACCAGCAACTTAACCTTGTCCCCGAGGGCGTCCAGCGCGACACCGAGCTCCGCTGCACGCTCCTGCGCCTCGTCCCGGTCCCTGGGTCCGCTCGCCGTCATCGCAGCCGGTACCCGTGCTCGCGGTCCAGGACCTCGACCAGCGTTCCGATCCGACCCTCGATGGTCTCGACCGTCAGCGTGCGTTCCGCCTGAAAGGTGAGCCTGAGCCCGAGGCTCACGTGCCCGGCTGGAATCTGGCGTCCGCGATAGCGATCGAAGACCTGAATCCGGACGAGGTCCTCGATCCCCGCCTCACGCACCGCCCGCACGACCCGGTCGCTCGAGTGGTCCTCGGGCACGATCAGCGCCAGGTCCCGCTCCACCGCGGGCTCCCTCGGCACGCCCCGGAGCTGGACCGGCTGCCGCTCGCGGGCCAGGATCTCCAGATCCATCTCGGCCACTACGATCCGCCCCTCCACGCCCCATTCCTCCGCCACCCGGGGGTGGATCTCGCCGACCAGGCCGGCTTCGTGGGCGCCGATCCGGACACCGGCCTGCCGGCCGGGATGCAGGAAGACCCGGGTCGTCGGCACGAACGAGGCGTCTTCCACGGCGGCCAGCAACAGCAGATCCTCGACCGTTCCCTTGACATCGAAGAAATCGACCGGCTCGACCGGCCGGGACCAGTCGACGGGTCGTGACGGCCCGCTGGCGGCCAGCGAGACCCTGCGGCTCTCGTCCACCCCACCCCCGCGCCGCGGGCGGAAGGCGTGCCCGATCTCGAACAACCGCACGCTGCTCGCCCCCCGGTTCAGGTTGTGGACCACCGCCCCCGCGAGAGAGGCGAAGACAAAAGGCCTCAAGAACCGTTCCGCCTTGGAAATAGGATTTCGAATCTCAACCAGATTGTCAACTCCGTAGCCGCCCCCCAGCACGGCTTCCCCCACGAACGTCGGGGTCCGCGCCTCGTCGTAGCCGGCGCCGGACAGGGCCGCCCGGAAACCGGCGATCGCCCGTTCGGCCGGCGTCGTGAGCGGGGCCGACGCGGCAGAGAGCCGGACCGCCGGGACACGATCGTAACCGGTCGTCCGGGCCACCTCCTCGATCAGGTCGATCTCGCGCTGGACGTCGAAGCGCCACGAGGGCACCTCCGCCACGAGCACCCCCTCGCCACCGTCCCGGACCTCGAACCCCAGGCTCTCGAGCGCCCGACGGGCATCGTCTTCGGCGATCGGTCGACCGATGACGGTCTCGAGACGGTGCGCCCTCAGCTCGATCCGGGGGCGCCCCATCGAATCCGGCCCCTGACCGACCCGCCCCCGGGCGACACGCCCGCCCGCCAGGGCCACGATCAGCGACGCCGCGCGATCGAGGGCGGGGGCCGTGACGCCGGGATCGACGCCGCGCGAGAAGCGGGTCGCGGCGTCGGTTCTCAGGCCCAGCCCCCGCGCGGTCCGTCCGACCCGTGCCGGCTCGAACCATGCCGCCTCGAGGAACACCTCGGTCGTGCCGGCCCCGACCTCGCTGTCGAGCCCACCCATCACCCCTCCGACCGCCACCGCCCGCTCGCCGTCGGCGATCACGGTCGTGGCCGCGTCCAGCGACCGCGTCCTGCCGTCCAGCGTCACGATCTCCTCGCCCGCTCGCGGCCGACGGACCAGGATGCGCCGGCCGGCCAGCCGGCCCGCGTCGAACGGGTGCAGGGGCTGGCCGCACTCGAGCATGGTGTAGTTGGTGGCGTCGACGACGTTGTTGACGGGGCGGGCGCCGAGAGCGAGCAGTCGTACCTGGAGCCAGGCCGGGCTCGGGCCCACGGCGACCTGCCGGATCAGCCGGCCGAAGTAGATCGGGCACCCCTCGCGGTCATCCAGCACGACCTGGACGTCGGCTTCCGGTCCGCCCTCGTCCAGCTCGCGGGCCGGAAGCCGCGCGTGGGCGCCGGCCTGCCACTGCGCCTCGCGAGCCACCCCCAGGTGGGACAGCAGATCCCCGCGGTTCGACGGTACGTCGACGTCCAGGATCCGGTCGTCCAGGTCGAGCACGTCGACCAGGTCGCGGCCGAGATCCCCCTCGCCGACCCCGGGGACGGGCCAGATCCCGTCCGCCGAGCCGAGCGCCTCGAGGCCCAGCTCGGGCGCCGAGCACAGCATCCCCTGCGACTCCACGCCGCGGATCCGGGTCCGGCGGATCTCGCGTCCTCCGGGCAAGCGGGCGCCCTCGGTCGCGTACGCGTAGATCGCCCCCACCTCCACGTTCGGTGCCCCGCACACGACCTGGCGCTCGCCGTCCCCCGCCGCCACCCGGCACAGGGTCAGCCGATCGGCGTTCGGGTGACGATCGGCCTCGAGGACCCGTCCCAGGACGACCCCCGAGATCTCGGGGAACGGGCGTCGGACGTCGTCCACGGCCAGCCCCTGCATGGTGAGCCGGTCGGCCAGCCGGACGGGATCGAACGCGGCCAGCGCACCCTCCGGGAACAGGCTCTCGAGCCAGCGATACGAGACGTTCATCGCCCGATGAACTGGTGCAGGAAGCGGAGGTCGTTCTCGAAGAACGTCCGGATGTCGGGCACGCCGTACTTGATCATGGCGATCCGCTCGATCCCCATGCCCCAGGCGAAGCCCGTGTACCGCTCGCTGTCGTAGCCCACCGCCTCGAGCACGGCCGGATGCACCATCCCGCATCCGAGCAGCTCCAGCCACCCGCTCCCCTTGCATGCCCGGCAACCCGCGCCGTGACAGAGGATGCACCGACCGTCGAGCTCGGCTGACGGCTCCGTGAACGGGAAGTAGGAGGCCCGGAAGCGAACGTCGACCTCGGGACCGTAGTAACGGTGGACGAACTCGGTCAAGACCCACCTGAGGTGGGCGAGCGAGATCCCCTCGTCCACCCACAGGCCCTCGATCTGATGGAAGTACGGCGAGTGGGAGGCGTCCGGCGCGTCGTTTCGGAAGACGCGTCCCGGACACACCACGCGCACGGGGGGCGGCCCCGACTCCATCACCCGGATCTGGACGGGCGACGTGTGCGTCCGGAGCACCAGGTCGTCGCTCACGTAGATCGTGTCCATCTCCTCGCGCGCGGGATGGCCGGCCGGGATGTTGAGGGCCTCGAAGTTGTGCCAGACCGTTTCGACCTCCGGGCCGGACGCCACCTCGAAGCCCATGCCGCGGAAGATCTCGAGCAGCTCCTCGGTGACGATCGTCAGCGGATGGCGGGTCCCGGGGAGCTGACGGCGGCCCGGGAGCGTGACGTCGATGCGCTCCGCCTCGAGCCGCTCCGCGAGCGCCCCCCCTTCGAGCTCGCGTGCGCGCTCCGCGAGGGAAGCCTCGATCCGGTCCTTGACACGGTTCACGAGCTCGCCGGCGGCGGGCCTCTCATCCGCAGACAGGGCGCCGATGGACCGCGCCTCGCCGGTCAGCCGGCCTTTGCGGCCCAGCGTCCGGACGCGGATGTCCTCGACCTCCTCGGGACGGGTCGCCGCCCTGAGCTCACGCTCCACGTCGCGGTGGAGTGCCTCCAGCCGCTCGTGCAGCGAGGGGGTCATCGATGAGACGCGGGAACGACTCCGGGCGGATCGATCAAAGCTTCGCCTTCGCTGCCGCGGCCAGCTCCGCGAACCCTTCCGGGTCGTTGACCGCGAGCTCCGCGAGGAGCTTGCGATCGACCTCGATCTCGGCCGCCTTCAGGCCGTAGATGAACCGGGAGTACGACAGGCCGTGCTCGCGAGCGGCCGCGTTGATGCGCGTGATCCAGAGCTTCCGGAACTGCCGCTTCCGGTCGCGTCGATCGCGATAGGCGAATTGGAGTCCCCGCTCCAGCGTTTCCCGGGCGGGGATGTACAGCCGATGACGCCCGCCGCGATAGCCACGGGCCTGCTTGAGGATCTTCTTGCGGCGCCGGGTGCGCTGCACGTTGTTCGATGCGCGGGGCATCGTGACCTCCTAGGCGGAGAGAAGTCGCTTGAGGCGACCCTCGTCGGCCGGATGGACGTAGGCGGGCTTGCGCAGGTGGCGCTTCCGCTTGCTCGTCTTCTTCGTCAGGATGTGCCGCATGTAGCCGCGCTTGCGCTTGATGCGCCCGCTGGCGGTCTTCCGGAACCGCTTCGCGGCGCCGCGGTTCGTCTTCATCTTTGGCATGCTGGCCCCCTACCGGCTCACTTCTTCACGGGCGATCTCATGTTGGGCGCGAGGATGAGGAACATGTTCCGACCCTCCAGACGCGCCGCCTGCTCGACCACCGCCAGTTCCCCGATCTCCTCGATCACGTCGTCCAATACCTCGCGACCGTTTTCGGTGTGAGCCATCTCGCGGCCCCGGAACATGATGGTGACCTTCACCTTGTTGCGCTCCTCGAGGAAGCGCTTGATATGACGCGTCTTGAACTCGAAATCGTGCTCCTCGATGTTCGGACGCATCTTGATCTCCTTCATCTGGGTCACGTGCTGTTTGCGCCGTGCCTCCCGATCGGCCTTCGCCTGCTCGTACTTGTAGCGCCCGTAATCCATGATCCGGCACACGGGCGGCCGGGCGTTGGGCGCCACTTCCACGAGGTCGAGACCTCGCTCGCGGGCCGTCGCTTGCGCTTCTTCGATCGGCACCACGCCGACCTGCTCGCCTTTGTCGTCGATCAGCCGGACCGGTGAGAAGCGGATCTGCTCGTTGACCCGCGGTTCGTTGTTGGCGATGCAGACCTCCTTGGGCTTGTTGTCGAGGCCGGGCGGACCGGATCTGGCCGCGCGGCCCTTACAAGAAAGGCGAGTCACTCGCGTACCGCGAGCGCCCGCCCCAAAAAACGCCGCGCCGGCGTCTGCTCGGAGCAGCGTCGGCGTCGCGCCTTGATACCCGCGGACAGCGCTCGCGTCCGTCGGGCGAGAAGCCCGGGGCTTCTGCTTCCTCTGTCGTCAGCCGCTCCCACGAAGGGCGACGGCGACCAATAATGTAACGCCCCGTCGGGTCCACGGTCAACGCGACCGGCGCAGGGTCAGGAGCCCTCGATCAGCTCGATCTCGATCCCGTCCGGGTCGCGGATGAAGGCGATCCGGCTGCCCCCCTCGCCGACCCGGTAGGGTCCCCGCGTGAACTCCACCCCATGACGCGCCAGCTCCTCGCGGGCGGTGTCCAGGTCCTCGACGCCGAACGCGAGGTGGCCGAACTGGTCGCCCAGCTGGTAGTCGCGTCCGTCGTGGTTGAAGGTGAGCTCGATGGGATGGTGCCCCGCCGCATCGACCATGAAGACGAGCGTGGCGTCGGCCTTCTCCAGCACCTTGCGCCGGGCCTCCCTGAGACCCAGCACCCGGGTGTAGAAACGGACCGAGCGATCGAGGTCCTTGACGCGGATCATCGTGTGGAGAAGCCGGGTCTGCATGCGATCCCCTCTGCCGCGGTTCCGGTTCAGCGAGGCCCCGCCTCGCGGTGCGAGCGCCGGCGCTCCCGCCAGGCCCGTACGACGTCCGCCAGGTCCCTGCCCGATTCCACCTCGCGGTTGAGCGCGCGCATGCCGGCCTCGTCGAGCGACCCGGCAAGCGTGGCCAGGCCCTCGCCGAGCCGGGGATGACGATCCAGCGCCGCCTTCCGCGCGACCGGGGCCGCCTGGTAAGGCGGAAAGTAGCGGCGGTCATCGGCCAGCACTACGAGATCCAGCGCATCGATCCGCCCGTCCGTCGAGTTGGCCACGGCGACGTCGATCTCGTGCTCGTCCAGGGCCCGGTACATGAGGCCGAGGTCCAGCTGGAGGATCCGGCCGAACTCGAACCCGTAGGCCTTCCGCAGCCCGGGATAGCCGTCCTCGCGGGCCATGAACTCGGGACCGAACCCGGCCGTCATCCGCGCCGCGACCGGCACCAGGTCGGTGATCGTCCGGAGGTCGAGCGACTCGGCGTCGGCCCGCCGGACGACCAGCGCGAAGGTGTTCTCGAAGCCGAACGGGGGACCCCATACGAGCTGCCAGCGGCGGGCGTACGCGCCCGCCACCTCGCCGAGCGTGCGGTCGGGGTCCTGGATCGGATCGCGCTTCAGGATCGCGGTCAGCGCCGTCCCGGTGTACTCGGGATAGAGATCGATCTCGCCGTCCACGATCGCGCTGTGGCAGACGAACGTCCCGCCGAGGTGAAAGCGCCGTTCGACGGGAATCCCGAGCGCTTCGAGCTCCTGGGCGAGGATCTCCCCGAGGACGTCCTGCTCGGTGAAGTTCTTCGAGCCGATCACGACCGCGTCGCCGGGCCCGCAGGCGAGCAGGAGAGCGAGCTGGACGAGGACCGCCCGTTTCACGTCGGTCGTCCTTCCATGCGCCGATCCGCGTGCCCGGCGGGGGTGAGGCGTCGTTCGATCAGACCCAGGAGCGAATCGGCGGCCAGCGCCAGCAGGGCCGCCGGGACCGCGCCCGCCAGGATCACGGTGTCGTTCACCATGGCCAGCCCCTGGAAGATGTATACGCCGAGGCCTCCGGCGCCGATGGCCGCCGCGATCGTCGCGATCCCCACCGAGATGACCGTCGCCACGCGAACGCCGGACAGGATCACCGGCGCGGCCAGCGGAAGCTCGACCCGGCGGAGCAGCTGGCCCCCCGTCATCCCGAGCCCGAGGCCGGCCTCGCGGACGGCGGGCTCCACCCCCCGGATGCCGGCGTGCGTCCCGCGCACGATCGGCAGCAGGGCGTACAGCGTGAGGGCCACGATCGCGGTCCGCGCTCCGACTCCGCCGATGAACGGAACCGGGATCAGGAACCCGAACAGGGCCAGGCTGGGGATCGTCTGGAGGACGTTGGACGTCCCCATGACGACCCGCTCCCAGCGTCGCCAGCGGGTGGCCGCGATCCCGAGCGGGACCCCGATCACAACGGCCACGACGACCGCGAGGAGGACCATCGTCACGTGCTCGGCGGTCAGCCCGGCGACCTGCCCGGCATGGTCCCGCAGATAACGGACGAGATCACCCATGGCGCGCGCGGCCCAGCGTTCCAACCAGGGCCCGGACCTCGGGGTGATCCGAGGCCACGAAGTCCGCGGGCGTCGCCATCTCGGCCAGACCGCCGGCCGTCAAGAGCCCGACCCGGCCACCGAGCGCGAGCGCCTCGCGCACGTCGTGGGTGACGAACAGGGCCGCCTTCCCCAACCTCCTCATCAGCTCGCCGAACTCGCGCTGAAGATCGAACCGCGTCATCGGGTCGAGAGCGCCGAACGGTTCGTCGAGAAGCAGCAGCGGCGGGTCCGCCGCAAGCGCACGGGCCACGCCCACCCGCTGCCGCTGGCCGCCCGAGAGCTCGTGCGGGTAGCGCCGGCCGAATTCATCGACCGGGAGGCCGACCAGCGCGAGGAGCTCCCTGGTCCGCTCGACGACCCGGCCCCGGTCCCATCCCAGCAGGTCCGGGACGAGCCCGACGTTCCCCGCTACCGTGAGGTGGGGGAAGAGACCCACCTCCTGGATCACGTAGCCCGTCCTCCGGCGAAGCGCCACCGGATCCCAGTCGGTCGTCCGGATCCCGGCGACGCGGACCTCCCCCGCGAGCGGCTCGAGGAGCCGGTTCACGAGCTTGAGAACCGTCGTCTTCCCGACCCCCGAGCGGCCCACCAGCACGACCGTTTCCTCCGGCCGGACGGACAGCGAGAGACCGTCGAGCAGAACACGGCCGTCCGGGATCGCGTAGACGACCCCGTCGAACTCGACCGCCGCCGCGGGGGCGGCGGAGTCCGCCGTCCATGGATTATGGCCATTCTGAGCGATGCGCTAATATAGGAAGCCATGCCCGGTACCACCCGACCGACGACCCTCGACCTGAAGGACTTCGGGGCACCCTCCTTCGTGGAGCACTCGGGCGAAGGGTGGGTGGTGTTCGTCGATACCACACCGACGACCGCCGAGGCGTTCGCCCACTCGGTCGCACGGGGACTGTCCGATCACCCGCGTTGGCTCCACTGCCGGTACCTCTACGACGAGGCGGGGAGCGCCCTGTTCGGCGAGATCACCAGGCAGCCCGAGTACTACCTGACCCGCGCCGAGACCGAGATCCTGGCGCGGCAGTCGGACGCGATCCGGCAAGCGGCCGGGCCGGTCCCGCTCGTCGAGCTGGGAGCGGGCATGGCCACGAAGACGCGCCACCTCCTCGCGGCGTGGGCTCGCGCCGGCGACCCTGTGGAGTACGTTCCCGTCGACATCGACGCCTCGGTCCTGACCGGGGCGGCCGAGCGCCTGGCGGAGGAGTTTCCGGGGATCTCCATCACCGGTCTCGCGACCTCCTACGAGCGCGGGCTCGATCTGATCGAAGGGCAGTCGCCGGTCTGCCTCGTCTTCCTGGGCTCCACGATCGGCAACTTCAACCCTCCCGAGACGGATGCCTTCCTGACCCGGCTTCGAGCCGCGCTTTCGCCCGAGGACCGGCTCCTGCTCGGAGTCGACCTGGTCAAGCCGGCCGAAGAGCTCGAGGCCGCGTACAACGACGCCGCCGGGGTGAGCCGGGAATTCACCCGCAACCTCTTTCGGCGCATGAACCGCGAGCTCGGCACGGCGATCCCGGTGGAATCCATCGATCACGTCGCGTACTGGAACGATCGCCTCGAGCGGATCGAGATCTACGCCCAGTTCCGATGCCCGGTCAGCGTCGAGCTCGCTTCGATCCAGCGGCGCTTCCGAATCGCGGCCGGCGAGATGATCCTCACCGAGATCAGCCGCAAGTACCGTCTCGACGGCGTCGAGTCGGACTTCGCGCGCTTCGGCTTCGCGCTCGAGCGCTCGTTCACCGATTCCGGGCGCCGGTTCGGGCTGCTCCTGTTCCGAATGATCGATCCCGGTGCGCGTCCCGACCGGACCACCAGGCTGGCTGCCGGACTCCAGCGGGTGCGCCGCCGGACGCTCGACCTGATCGACGCGCTCGACGACGAGCGGCTCCACCGGCAGGTGCTCCCGATCCTGAGCCCTATCGCGTGGGACCTCGCGCACGTGGCCGAGTTCGAGGAAATGTGGCTGGTTCGCACGGTCGACGCGCTCGTGAGCGGCGCCGATCCATCGGGGCTCCACCCGGAGTACGACGCGATCCAGACCCCGCGGAGCGAGCGGGGTCGGCTCTCGCTTCCACCACGGGGACGAATCCTGGAGCGGCTCGAGCATGTTCGAAAGGAGAGCCTGCGCCGGCTCCGCGCGACCGAGCTGGAGGGCCATCCCCTTCTCGAGGACGGCTTCGTCTATCACCTGCTGGCCCAGCACGAGGCGCAGCACCAGGAGACGTTCCTGCAGGCGATCGGGCGGATGGACGACCTCGCCTACGAGCCCGCCTTCCGCGAGGCCACCCCGAGACCCGCGCTCCCGCCGGACACCGAGATGGTCCTGGTCGGCGGAGGACCGTTTCCGCTGGGCGCCTCGCGTATCCCGGAGGCCTACGACAACGAGCGGCCCGTCACGTGGGTCGACGTGGAGGGGTTCTGGATCGATGCCGCGCCCGTCACCAACGGCGCCTATCTCGCGTTCATGGAAGCCGGCGGCTACCAGCGCGCCGACTGGTGGAGCGAGGAGGGATGGGCGTGGCGGGCCGAGCACGACGTTCGGCACCCGCTCGGCTGGCGGCGGGACGAGGGGGGGTGGGTGGACGTCCAGTTCGGCCACGTCGAGCCGCTCGTGCCCTCGCGACCGGTCCAGCACGTCTCGTGGTACGAAGCCGACGCCTGCGCGCGGTGGGCCGGCAAGCGTCTTCCCACCGAAGTCGAGTGGGAGAAGGCGGCCGCCTGGGATCCCGAAGTCCGGATCGCCCGACGTTATCCGTGGGGCGACCGGCCGCCGGACGCGCGTCGCGCCAACCTGGACGCCCGCACCTTCGCGCCCGCTCCCGTCGGAGCCTACCCCGCCGGACGTTCGTTCTACGGATGTCACCAGATGATCGGCGACGTCTGGGAGTGGACGGCGAGCGAGTTCCATCCCTATCCCGGGTTCGAGGCGTTCCCCTATCCCGAATACTCGGAAGCCCACTTCGGCAAGGGGTACCGTGTCCTCCGCGGCGGCTCGTGGGCCACGGCCTCGATCGTGGCCCGGAACTCCTTCCGCAACTGGGATCTCCCCGAGCGCCGGCAGATCTTCGCCGGATTCCGCTGCGCCAGGGACGCGTAAGCTGAGCGGGCCGGTGGGGCCCGACGGGCTCGCGGAGCGGCTCCGCAAGCTCCCCGTCCTCATCGAGGACTATTCGGTCGAGCTGGGCGCGGTTCCGGTCGACGGCTATTACGGCGGCGCCGACCGTCCGACGGGGACCGTGGTGATGACGGGCCGGGGTCGGGCCGGCCGGGGTGAGAACGTGGACTGGACGGCGGCCGGGCAGGCGCGCTTCGCCGAAGTCTGCCGGGATCTCGTCTCGCACGCTCTTCCGTCGGGCCCGACCTCGCTGGGCGCCGTGGCCGACCGGCTCGCCCGATCCGGTGCCCATGCGCACCACCGTGCGGCGCTCGAGGCGGCAGCCATGGACCTCGCCCTCGGGCAGGCGGGCGTCGATCTCTTCGATCTGGCCGGCCGCCCCCGCCGCCCGATCCGCACTTGCCGCTCGATCGGCCGGGAGGCGGTCGAGCGGGCGGGCCCGCTGGCGCCGGTCCAAGCGCTCCTCGGACACGACCTGGCCAGCCGGATCAAGATCGACTGCCCTCCGGGAGGATGGGCGGAGGACGTGTGGCAGAGCCTCGCCGCGACCGGCCGCGTGGTCATCGTCGACTTCAAGCGCGAGGGCGATCCCGCCCAAGTCGAGCGCGCGCACCGCTTCCTCCCCGACACGTGGCTCGAAGACCCGCCGGCGGCCCTCGCTCGATACGGCGACGACACCCGTCGCCCGTGGCTCCGCCGGGTGGCGCTGGACGGATACGTGACCGGGGCCGCCGACCTGGATAATCCTCCCCTTCCTCCGTCCGCCGTCAACGTCAAGGCGCCTCGGGTCGGCGGACCGCTCAATGCTCTGGCGATCCTCGAGCGCTGTCGGAGGTCCGGTTGGGCCGCCTACTTCGGCGGGATGTTCGAGGTCGGCGTCGGGCGGCGGCAGGCCCGCGACCTGGCGTCGCTGTTCACAGCCGAAGCCTGGAACGACCTGGCGCCGCTCGCTCCCTTCTGAAGGCCGCTCGTCTACCGAGGGAATCGCTGAGCGGGCTTCCTCGGAGTGGATAGAACTCGACCGCAGTAGGCGAAACCGGAAGCGATGGTTCCGCCGACGCTGGGATCCCCCGTCCATGGGTCGAAACCCAGCGCTACGCTTCCGAGTGGGCATGCGCTCATGCTGGCCCGCTGCAGGGTGCTGAGTTCCCAACCATCGACTCGCCTGGCAATGGGTGCACAAGCGACCAGTCGTCGTTCGTTGTGCAGACCGGTCGCCGCCGTTCCGGCTGGGCACCGGGCCGGCCCCCCTTCTGCCGGATAAACGGTTTCCGTATCCCAGCCACCGAATTCCTCGGTACAGAGGAGCTTGTTGCTACCAATGTGCATGCCCGTGATGAACATCCCGGGTGGGCAGCTCAGCATGTCGTTGCGGTGCATTTCCTGTCCGCTCAGGACCTCTCGGAAGGTTCCGCAGAGCAACCAATTCCGCGAGGCATGGAGGCCAGCCATCACCGTCCCCTCGGGACAGGCGTGCATGCCCATGAGCTGGGTCTTCTTGTCCACGAAGAGGCTCGGGCTGTGAGACAGCGGCGCACAGTTGAGGAGCTCGCCACCGTAAACGCCGGTCACAGCCATTCCCGCAGGACAACCATGCATCGTCGCGTCGCCCTCCGAATGCCATCCGGTCATCTGGGTGTCATGGTCCACCAGTTCATCGGCGGCCTGATAGCCCTCGAAGGCGTTGGAACAGAGGAGTTGGTTACGCTCGAGATGGACTCCGGTGACAAAGCTGCCCACGGGACAACTGTGCATGCCGTTCCTTTGCGTAGCGTAATCGATGGTTTGCGCCCGTAGATCGCCACCTCCCTCCCCGTCGAACGCCCACGCCCCCACCCAGACGCCAAGCACCACCACTAGGCTGCATCTCATTTCGATTGCGCTCCCTTCTGCCTGTGTGAAGGTCATCAATGACGCCGCTTGATTACAAACCGCACGGCTCCGTCTGTGG
>DATEDS010000223.1:0-4345 GCA_035281565.1 Gemmatimonadota bacterium | reverse complement strand
CCTCGCCTTCTCGAGCAAGGCGGGGGAGCGGGACGCTTTGTACATCATGGAGGTCGAGGACGAGGATATCGTCGACACCTATCGCTTCGAGCTGGACGGCATCGAGACGCCCTCCTGGTCTCCCGACGGCGGGCGACTGGTCTTCACCGGCCAGAATGGTGGGACCAGCGATCTCTACGTCGTCAATCGCGACGGCACGGGTCTCGAACGCCTGACCAACGACCGTTACGCCCAGCGCGATCCGGCCTGGTCTCCGGACGGGAGGCGGATCGCCTTCACGACCGAGTTCGGCGCGGGGACCGACTTCGATCTGCTCGCCTACGGCGACTATCAGATCGGGATTCTCGATCTGACCACCCGCGAGGTGAGCTACCTGCCGGATCCCGAGGGCAAGAACATCAACCCCCAGTGGGGTCCCGACGGAAGGAAACTGGCCTTCCTCTCCGATCGGACCGGGATCACCAACATCTTCCTGTACGACTACGATCTCGGGCAGACGTACCAGCTGACCGATCTGCTGACCGGGGTCAGCGGCATCATCGAGTCGAGCCCCGCTTTTTCGTGGTCCCGCGACGGCAACCGCATCGTCTTCAGCGCTTTCTCGGACGGCGGCTGGGACCTGTACCGGCTCGATGACCCGCTGCGCCTGGTGAAGGAACCGTACGTGCCCGGCGAGAAGAACGAGTTCGACCTCGTGACGCGGGCTTTCGTGCGCCCCTCCCGTCCCCGCACCCAGCCCGAGCGACGGCCGGCCGTGGCGCTTACCGAGGCCGAGTTCGCGCAGGCGGTCAAGGCGGCCCGCCGACCGGAGGCCGACCGGGAGGAGGACGAGCCGGGCGAGGTCGCGGCGGCCGAGCCCAGGCAGCCCGAGGCCGTCTCCTACTATCTGGGCGAGCGCAAGCGGCAGGGCGGTGGTGCGCGCCCGGAGACCCCGGGAGTGCGGCTCCCGTCGTTCGACGATCCGGTCGACATCGCGACCCTGCTGAACGATCCGACGATCGGTCTACCGCGTGACACCTCACGCTTCTCGACCCGGGAGTACAAGGTCAGCTTCCAGCCCGACCTGATCACGCAGCCCCAGGTGGGGTTCGTGACGGGTGTCGGCGCCTTCGGGGCGTCGCAGCTCGCCTTCAGCGACCTGCTGGGCGACCACAACCTGTTCGCCGCCGCTTCCGTGTACGGCTCGTTGTCCGACAGCGACCTCTTCTTCACCTATGCCAACCTGAAGAAGCGGATGAACTGGGGAGTCACGGCGTTCCAGTTCCGCAGCGATTTCCTGCCGGCCACGGCCAGCCTCAGCGATCCCTTCCTGTTCCGAAGCGACATCTATCGCGGGCTCCAGGCGTTTGGGGCGTATCCCTTCAGCCGCTTCCGCCGGATCGAGGTCGGCAGCGTCCTCACGCACGTGAACCGGCGCGAGGTGCGCTTCGACTTTTTCGACCCGACACCGGACGTGGAGAACGACCTGCCCAACGACCTGTTCTTCTCGCCGTCCCTGGCCTACGTCTACGACACCGCGTTCTACGGCTCTACCGGTCCGGTCGGTGGGAGCCGGCAGCGGTTCGAATGGCAACGCGCGTTTGGCGATCGCTCGTTCAACCAGTTCTACGGAGATGTCCGGAAGTACTGGCTGCTCGGGCGCCGCTGGACGATCGCGTCGCGCCTCCTCTACCTGGGGACCTTCGGACAGGAGCCGGACAACCTCCGTTTCCAGTCCGTGGGCGGTCCGACCCTGTTGCGCGGGTTCGACTACGACACGCGGTCCCTGATCGGGACGACGGTCGGGCTCTTCAACCTCGAGTTCCGTTTCCCGCTCGTCGAGCAGCCGAGCCTTGGCTCCTCCGGGTTCCCCCCGATCCGGGGAGCGGTGTGGTACGATCTCGGTTTCGCCAGCTGCGGCGACGACCTGTGCGACCACCAGCGGCCGCGCGACCCGGTCTCGGGGGAGTTCGCGCGCCAAGCCTTCCGGTTCTCGACCAGCGAGGATGGCGGTCCCCTCGGGTTCCGTCTGGTCGATGCCCGCGCCGCCTTCGGGACGGGCGTCCGGATGAACATGTTCGGCTTCGCGGTGTTGCGGCTGGACTATGCGTGGCAGACGGATATGGCGGAGCTCGGGAACGGGCGCTGGGTCTTCACCCTCGCGCCGGAGTTCTAGCCGGGCGCCGAAGATGGCCGAGATCCTCGTTGCGTTCCCTCGGCCATCTCGAGCGCCCCAACCTCCCTGAGATAGCCGGTCCCAGCAGGCCCCGTGTCGGGGTGGGGCCACTCGAAAGAAAGTCGGCGAAACCCTTCCCGCCAGTTGATTCCCGCGCCCTCATGCGGTACTCTTGAGCCCGTCGTGGGCTAGCGCCGACGACACCCATCCGTAACCAGCCCCCATCCGGAAAAGTCGCGGAGTCGTCTCCGGGAGGTCGCCGGATTTCCGGTGCGCCCCGTGGAGAACGGTGCAGACGGAATCAGCCGGTGCTCGTGGCCGACGCGGGCGCCAGGACGAGGTCTTCATTGATCCCATCGCAAGCTCCTCCCCCGGGCGGGCCGTCCCCGGTGCGTGAAGTGGACCTGGACGATCGCTTCTGGCGGGTCGCCCTGGACGGGCTGCGCGACGCCGAGGGCGCCGAGAACCTGCGTTCCTCGACACCCGCGTTCGCCGAGGCCCTGGACGAGGTGGCCCGGCAGGCGCGCGAGGATGCGGCCCTGGTCGGGGTCCGCTTCGCGGGCGAGGACCGGAACCCACGGCTTCTCGCTTTCCTCGGCGCCGCGTGGCTGGCCCGGACGGGCCTGCGCGTCGTGTTCGTCGACCTCAGCCAGGACCTGCGCTGGCTCGAACGGCTGACCGGGCTGGACCTGAAGGAAGGGCTGGTCGATCACGTCCACTACGGCATCCCGCTGGAGCGGTGCGTCCGCGACACGGCGCTGCCGGGTCTGGCCGTGCTGACGGGCGGGACGCGCTTCCTGACGGGCTCGCCGTTCGACGACGCGCCCGCGGTCCGGGGCGCCCTCGACCGGCTGAAGCAGCATTTCCAGGTCGTCGTGATGGCCCTGCCCTCCAGCGAGCCGGCCTCGGAAGCGGGCGTGCTGGCCCTCTGCGACGCCCTGCTGGCCGTGTCGGCGGGGGATGCGGAGGTCGAGCCGGTGGGGCGTGAGCGCCTGCTCGTCCGCCTGACCGGCGATCCCGGGGCCGCCGAGGAGCTGGCCGCCGCGGCCCACCGGTTCGTGGGTCCCCTCCCGGCGCTCTTCGCCGGCGCAGGGACGGCACCGGCCCCCGCGACTCCACGGTGGGTGGCGCCCGGATCCGCGTCCGCGCGGGGGGGCGTCCGCACGGCTCGCCCCGCCCCGGGCGAAGCCGACGACGAAGTGGCGTTCCTGAGCCTCTTCGAGGAGTCGAATGCCGAGCCCGACCGGCAAGGCGACGCCTTCGGCACCCTCGAGGAGACCGACTTCCCGGATCCGCCGCCCTCGCCGGCCGACCGTGAGTGGCCGGCCCGTCGCCGCCGGCGGCTTCTCGCCTCCGTCGGGGTGGCCGCGGTCGTGCTCGGGGGTATGGTCCTCGGCACGCGCTATCTACCGGACCTGGCCCGGTCGGCGGACGACGGCGGCATGCCCGAGGCCGGGCCGGAGGCCATCGTCGATCGCCGGCCGATCGGATTCGGGGACGGACCGGACGCCGAAGGGGCGGTCGTCCCCCTGGACGAGGATCCCTCCGACGTGGAGCCTGCCCTGGCTCCCGAGACCCCGGGTGGCGAAGGGCGCCCGGCCCCGTACTCGCTCCACGTCGGATCCTTCCAGAGCGAGGCGAGCGCGCTCGAGACGGCCACGCGCCTCGAGCGTGCCGGCTGGACGGCGTTCGTCGCTCCGGTGGAGCTCGGCGAGAGCGGCCTGTGGTATCGCGTCTACGCGGGCGCCTACGCCGACTCGGCGGCCGCGAGCGATGCCTTGCGCAGCCTGACCGGACGGGGCCTGGTCCCCGAAGGAGCCGTGCGCGAGACCCCGCTCACCTTCCTGCTCGGCGTCTATCCGTCGCGCGAGGAGGCCGAGCGCCGGCGGGCCGAGCTCCGAGAGCGGGGGATCCCCGCCTACGTGGCCGGGCGTGATCCGGCACGGGTCTACGCGGGGGCATACGCCACCCGCGAGGAATCGCGGCGTCTGGAGGGGGCCCTCCAGACCGCGGCCGAGAGCGTCACCCTGACGACGCGCATCGAATCGTGATGGTCCTGGCTCACCCTGGACGGAGGCGGATCCCGTGAAGCTCCAGCGGCTGGAAATGTTCGGTTTCAAGTCGTTCGCGGACCGGGTCACGATCGAGTTCAACCCCGGGATCACGGCCATCGTCGGACCGAACGGGTGC
>DATEDS010000222.1:0-2199 GCA_035281565.1 Gemmatimonadota bacterium | reverse complement strand
CGTCCACCCCCGCCTCGTCGAGCCCCAGGACGGCCGCCATCGAGCCCGGGCTCGCCCGGCCCGCCTCGGCCATCGCCTCCCCCCTCGCTCGCACCAGCCTCAGGGCATCGTCGTACGCCACGCTTCCGGCGGCGACGTGTGCCGAGAACTCGCCGAGGCTGTGACCGGCCGCCCATGCCGGCCGCACGCCGCGCCCGGCCAGCACCCGAATCACCGCGACCGAGTGCGCGAGGATCGCCGGCTGCGCGTTCTGGGTCGCGCGGAGCCGGTCCTCGGGACCCTCCCAGCAGATCGTCGACAACCCGAAGCCGAGGACTGCGTCAGCCTCCTGAAAGGCGGCCCGGGCCTCGGGGTACGCGTCGGCGAGGGCGGCGCCCATGCCCACGGCCTGGCTGCCCTGGCCGGGGAACTGGAAGGCCACGCCCGGGCGATCGGCGGCCACGGACCTGCTACAGGCGCAGGAGGATGGACCCCCATGCCAGCCCGCCGCCGAAGGCCGTCATCAGGATCGTGTCGCCCCGTCCGACGCGCCCCTGCCGGACGGCCTCGTCGAGGGCGATCGGGATCGATGCCGAGCTCGTGTTGCCGTAGCGGTCGATGTTGATGAAGACGCGATCCGACGGGACGTCGAGTCGCTTCGCCAGCGACTCGATGATCCGGATGTTCGCCTGGTGGGGGATGACGAGATCGACGTCCGCGATTCCCAGCCCGGTCCGGGTCAGGACCGCGCGGCTCGACTCCTCCATCGCGAGGACGGCGCGCTTGAACACCTCACGTCCCTCCTGCTTGACGAACTCGAGACGCTGGGCCTGGGTCGCCGGCGTGGACGGCAGGGCTGCGCCTCCCGCCGGCCGCCAGAGGAGCTGGGCGAAACGCCCGTCCGTCTGGATGTGTGACGCCAGCAGCCCCGCGCCGTCGCCTCCCACGAGCGCGGCCCCCGCCCCGTCCCCGAACAACACGCAAGTGGCACGGTCCGAGTAGTCGATGATCGCCGACATCTTCTCGGCGCCTACGACGAGCACGTGACGGTGCGCACCCGAGCGGATCAGGCCGTGCGCGATCGTGAGGCCGTAGAGCCAGCCGGCGCAGGCGGCGCTGATGTCGAAGGCGGCCGCGCGGTGGGCTCCGATCCGGGCCTGGGTCTCGCAGGCGGTGGAGGGCAACAGATGATCCGGAGTGGCGGTCGAAAGGACGAGGACGTCGACGTCCAGGGGATCGACGCCGGCGCTCTCGAGGGCGCGGCGTGCGGCCAGCGCGGCCATGTCCGCCGTGTTCTGACCCTCCTCGCACGCGCGGCGCTCCCGGATCCCGGAGCGTGTTCGGATCCATTCGTCGGTCGTGTCGACGATCTTCTCCAGGTCGGCGTTGGTCACCACCCGGTCGGGAACGGCCATGCCGGTCCCCCGAATGAAGCCGGCCTCCAGCGCGGTCCCGGCGGCTCCCTGCGCCGCCGGATGCGTGGTCTGCGCTCTCATTCCCCCTCCTTGGTGGTGGGGCAACGCTCCGCCGTGCTAGAACTCCTCGACCTCGATCACCTGGCGTCCCCCATAGTGCCCGCAGTGCGGACACACGCGATGGGGCATCTTCGGCTGCAGGCACTTCTCGCACTTCACCACCATCGGCGCGCTCGCCTTCTTGTGGGTCCGGCGCTTGCGCTGGCGGGTCTTGCTGATCTTTCGCTTCGGTACGGCCATGTCGGTCTCCGTCGTGGATGAATGGCGTATTCAGGTCTCTTTCCCGACGTGCTCGCGGATGGCCTCGAGGGCCGCCCATCTGGACTCGCCGGGCTCGGGTTGGCAGTCGCACGGACCTTCGTTCAGGTTCCGCCCGCAGACGCTGCAGAAGCCCGCGCACTCCGGGCGGCAGAGCGGATACGGGTCGTTCTCGAGGAACAGCCGGTCCCGGACCGGCTCCGTCAGGTCGATCCGCAGGGTCCCGGGCGCCACGAGGATCACGTCGTCGTCCCCCGTGTCTTGCTCCCGGTCGGCCACCTGATATACGATCCGGAAGCGGTCCTCGAACCGCTGCTCGACCGGGACGAGACATCGCCGGCAGGGACGGGTCACCGCGCCGGCCAGGACGGCCTCGACCACGTAGGTGCCACCGCTCGCACGCCGCGCGGAGACCTCGAGGTCGATCGGCTCACGGACCTCGCCGCCGAACGCCTCCAGAACCGGCGACTCGGGCGGGATCCGGAAG
>DATEDS010000221.1:0-2089 GCA_035281565.1 Gemmatimonadota bacterium | reverse complement strand
CCGATCTTCGCGAACTCGGACGGCTGGAAGCCGAGCGGTCCCATCCGGATCCAGGAATGGGAACCGGAGACCGGCGGGAAAGCCAGCACGACGATCAGCAGCAGGAGGCACCCGGCGTAGATCACCCAGGCCGACTTCTCGATCAGGCGCAGGGGCATGAACCCGAGCGTGGCGTACACGACCACGGCCAGGAACAGCCACACGAGCTGGAACTGCCAGTACCCGGAGTTCTCGCCGGTCGCGGTCTGGCCCGCCGAGTACAGGAGGGCGAGCCCGCCCACCGAAAGGGTCAGCGCCAGGATCAGGAGATACCAGTTGTGGGGCGACGAGATGCGCGGGCGTTCCACGAGACTAAGGCTCGCTCAGGGCCCCCTCGCCCAGCGCGATGGGGAGCGGCTCGGGCTCGGCGGGAGCGATCCCGTGGCGACCGTCGAGGTAGGTCTGGACGAGCTGGATCGCGATCGGGCTCTGGGCCGAGCCGCTGCGACCCTCCTCGACGAGCACCGCGACCACGATCTCGGGATGGTGCATGGGTCCGACGGCCACGAACCAGCCGTGCGGCACGCCGCCGTTGTGCTCCACCGTTCCCGACTTGCCGCCGATCGCGTAGCGCAGCCCCACCGAGTGCGCGCGCCGGAACGCCGTGCCCCGCCAGTCGTTGACGACGCCGGACACCGAGGAGCGAAGGAGCTCGAACTGGTCGCTGGAGAGGGGGAGCTCGGCCTTCACGATCGGCGGGTCGTCCGTCCGTCGCAGCCGTGGCTGGTAGATCCGGCCGCCGTTCACGATCGCCGAGACCAGCTGCGCCTGCTTGAGCGGCGTGAAGCCGATCTCGCCCTGGCCGATCGACAGGTTCAGGACCACGCCCGAGCCCCAGCCGCCCTCGCCGTACCGTTCGTCGTACCAGGCCGGCGACTCCGGGAACAGGTTGTCGACCTCGTTGGGCAGATCGATCCCCGTCCTCTCCTCGAGACCCCATGCCATTCCGAGCCGTGTGAGCTCTTCCAGCCCCAGGTCGAGCCCGAGCTGATAGAAGTAGCTGTCGCACGAGGTGACGATCGCGTCGTGGAGATTGGCCCATCCGTGGACCGCGTGGCATCCGAACCAGCGGCGCCCGAACTGGTAGCCGCCACGGCACGGGACGTCCTCGAACTCGTCGGGATCGACGACACCCAGCGTCATCGCCATGGCGGCCGTGGCGAGCTTGAAGACCGATCCCGGGCTGTAGCGGGCCTGTGAGGCCCGGTTCAGGAGAGGCCGCGCGGGGTCCTCGATCAGCCGGTTCCAGATCTCGCCCGTCATGCGCCCGCTGAACACGTTCGGGTCGTAGGTCGGGCTGGAGTACAGAAGGAGGACGTCGCCGTTGTTCGGATCGAGGGCGACGATGGCCCCACGCTTTCCCTCCGGGAAGAGCAGGGCCGCCTGACGCTGGAGCTCCAGGTCGACGGACAGGTGGAGGTCGCGCCCGCGTCGGGGAGGCTCGAACGGACGGACGGCCCACGGCCCGATCCGCCGGCCGGCTACGTCGACCTCGAGGCGTTCGGCTCCCTTGTCCCCCTGCAGATCGGTCTCGTACATCCTCTCGAGCCCGGTCTTGCCGACGATGTCGCCGGGGGCGTAACCCTGCTCCCGGCGTTCGGCCAGCTCCCGCTCATCGATCTGCGCGACGTAGCCGGTCAGGTGGGCCGTGGCCCGCCCGTAGGGGTAGACGCGGCGGGGCTTGGGTTGAAGGAGCAACCCGGGGACGGCCTCGTTCTGCTCCTCGAGCAGGGACAGCGTGCGGAAATCGATGTCGTCGTCGATCAGGATCGGGCGGCCGGGTGCCAGCCGGTACTGCCTGCCGAGCGCTTCCACCGTTCCCGGGTCCAGCTCGAGAATCGGGGCGATCCGTGCCATCCCCCGCTCCAGCTCCTCCATCGACTCCGGGAGCAGGGAGACCGAGTAGGCGGGGACGTTCTCGGCGACGACCCGGCCGTAACGATCGTAGATGAAGCCGCGCGGGGCGGGAAGGGGGATCGTGCGCACCTGGTTGCGCGTCGCCTGGCGTTGATGCTCGATGTGCTCGACGACCTGGAGCCGGAAGAAGTTC